>NZ_JBSXOI010000069.1:0-79813 GCF_056859395.1 Marinobacter sp. L-80 | reverse complement strand
GAGCCCGATGGCTCCCCCCTATCCCGATTGTCTGGCGTTCCGCCATCCGGGGCCTGCGGCCCTTTGATGTGCACTCAGGCCGGTTGGCTACGCCACGGCTGCGCCGCGGGGAAATAACACTATATACACCTTGCATGGTGTGCTGTGTCTGGTAAAATGGTTTTCAGGTTAGGCAAACGCAGGCAGGAGAATCAGATGGCACAGGCCAACATTCAGTACGGCTTGAAAGTTACTCGCTGTCCGGACGCTATGCGCTGGTATTCCTCTCATATCGGAGAAACGTTCCCGTTGCTGGCGGAGTACAGCGACGAGTTCAAAACCCGTGAGCCGGCAGGCTATACCAATTTCATCCTGAAAACCGACTGCGAAGTGGTCGAACTCACCAGCGAATAATACAGGCAGGAGAAACCTCATGACTCAGGTAATCGATGAGCGCGTACTGAAAATCTACCGTGACCGCATTGCGTTCGTTCAGAACAGCAATGTCACCGTGAGCGTTGACCGCTCACTCCCGACCGTTTCCATTGATCCGGAAGACGGCGAAGGCTTTTTCATGCAGGAGAGCGAGGCTCAGACCTTTCTCGATGAGGCCGATCGCGTTTACGAGGAGCTGCAGGAAGTTTCCTTCGATGAGGCCTGCATGGCAGTCGCCTCCCCTTACGTAGACCTCATGGCATAAGGAGCGCCCCGATGAACTCACTCAATCCCAGAATGGTCAAAACCAACGTGAAGGACTTCAAGATCCTGACCAAGAACCGGGTACCGCTCGGACACCAGATGGACGCCATGCGTGCCCTGAAGGTCTGGAAGGAAGACGAGAAAACCAGGAAGGGTTGGATCAGTCAGAAGCGCAAATCCTTCACTGCAGCGCTCCGGGAGTTCCGCGATCTCTACGACGCCAAAGAGTACTACATGGCCTTTGGCAAATATGACGACAGCATCGAAGTCTTCTATCGCACCTGATCACCTTTACCCACCCCGCCGGGCCCGGCCCGGCTAACTCTCAATCAGCACAGGAACGATATATGCGAGACTTTCTCATTGTTGGGCATGTCGACGGTTGCCAGACCGTTACCCGGAAGATTTCAGCCCAATCACTGGCCTACGCCAAGACCGCGCTGAAAAACGCTCTACTGGAGCCGTTCATTGACGAGATCGAGGGATCTGCAGAAGACGTTGAGCTTCCAGAGTTCTATTGTGACTTCGCCGCACCGATGGACTCGATCCCAACACTGGACGCCAGTCAGGTCGGGTCTCTCGGTTTTAACGAGGAAGACGACGATCCGGTTGGATGTCCCATGCCGTGGCTGGAGAGTCCCGAGCCGGCCTGAACCTTCCGGATCACCCAGACGCCCGCGAATGCGGGCTTTTTTGTGTGTGGCGTTCCGCCAGCCCAGGGCCTGCGGCCCTTCTTGTGTGCACTGAGGCCGGTTGGCTACGCCACGGCTGCGCCGTGAAAAATAACTCACTGATACACCTTGCACGGTGTACGTATTCCGCTATAATAGTACTCAGGTTAGGCAAACAAATAACGACAGGCAGGAGAAACACCATGATTTCCATCGGAACCCTCGAAAAAAGCGTTAACACCTTCGCCAACAAACTGCGTAAGGCCGGTCACGAAGTAGAGGTTAAGGCCTTTCGCTCCGGCACCATGACCGGTTGCAACACCCAGGGCGTCTCCAACGTGGAGCTGACCGTGGACAAGCAGACCGTCCGCTTCATGGCCAACGGCTACGGCGACATCTACAAGCGCGATATCGGTGGCACGTTCATGACCTGGACTGAGATGAAGCAAGAGGCCATCAAGAAACTGAACCTGAGCGTCGCCTGACGGCGCTCAGTCACCAGATCGGCCCAACAGTTACCAGGCAATCAAACACAGGCAGGAGAAGTACGATGGAAATGAACCGGATTCTCGAAATGATCGACTCAGCAGCTAATGCCACGGCTGGCGAAGTTCTGGTACTCACCGCTGGCGAGTACGATTCCTATCGCATTGTGGCCGTGGTTCGCGTCTGCCGTGACGTAACGTAAACCTGCGCCCGCTGGCGGACGCCTTCCTTTCAAGCGTGAACGGCCGCATGGATCAACCTTTTGACAGCTTCGGTGAAGTTGAGTTTGTCGACTTCCTGGAAGCCGAGGGTGCGGTTGAGCGCATCCAGAGCCGCAACGTGCATGTGGCGGACGACTCTGAGTGCGTACTCAATACGCCACGGTTCGACCCGGCACCGGAGAGCGACCCCGACGCCCTCCCCTACGAATGGGCCGAGGAGCACTATGAGCGGCGGCTGTCGTGAAGTGGATGCACCAGGGGCATAACTCCGATCCGGAGTGGCCCCAGGCGGACGACGAAGATTACGAGGATCTGCTGTTCGGCTGAGTGCCGGCCAGCATCACAGTTTCGGTCGAGCGGCCAATCCTGCCGCCTAAAACCAGGCCACTCGACCACCCTATAACCTGCCGACCTTGCCCGCCTTGCGCGGGCCTTTTTTTGCCTGGCGTTCCGCCAGCCGGGGCGCAAGCGCCCTTATGTGTGCACTGAGGCCGTTTGGCTACGCCGCGGCTGTCGCCGTGAGAATTCAGACTATATACACCTTGCATGGTGTTTTAGTGCTGGTAAAATGGTTCTCAGGTTAGGCAAACAAACACAGGCAGGCACCCAACATGTCTTACAGAATCTCCGACCGGATCAAAGAAATCACCACGCCGAGCGTCGCGCAGGAATTCGCCGCGGCCGCTGATCCCCGGGCGTTCTGCATCGAGGCCATGGGCATCCTGCCCAGTCACCCCCATGCCGATCACTGGATCTCAAAGGCCATGGCGGCGTTCAACAAGCTCAACGGCAAAACCACAAAGGCCCCGGCCTCCCAGAGCAAAGGCCACAACTCCGCTTCCTACACACTCAAGCAGTGCCAGAGCACCGGCACCTACTGGGCGGAAACCGAAGTGAAATGGGATCGGAAGTTCGGGAAGTGTGACCGTCGCACCATGGTCAAGCACAACACCGTCTACACCCGTAGCGCCCTCAAGCAATGGGGCAAGCGCAATGGCGTTGCGGTAGATGCTGCCGACCTTCACAAAATGCCCTCGGAGGTTTAAGCCATGGCGATCGTACGCACGGCTCAAGTGGGAACCCCCATCAGCTTCTGGTTCGAGGATCAGACCTATGTGGGTCGCATTGTGGCCGTCAACGAGACCTCACTGAGTGTCGATGCCGTGATCTCCGGCAAAGTATGCCGAGCGATCGTAGGGCCCGACCAGTTCGAAGGTATCCTGTCCTTCACTGAGGCCCAGGCGGAATGCCCCACCCTGTTCCCGGCCGATCTGACCACCCTCAGGGCTGGCACCCCAGTTCGTTTTAACCATCAGGGCCAAGAGATCCTTGGCAGCCTGATCCGGGTGAACAAGCGCAGCCTGACGGTGGACGCGGCAATTGCCGACAAGCCGACACGGACGAAGGTCTCCCTCGAGGACATTCATGGCCTGCTCGAGCATGACGAGGCCGCCAAAGAAGATCCCGCCCAGTTCGCCCCGAACGTCCTCGGAATCCCTGCACCCATTACCCACTGAATAGGCGCTTTGCGCCGGGCCTTTGGCCCTTTGTTGTGCACTGAGGCCGGTTGGCTACGCCACGGCTGTCGCCGTGAAATATTCAATACATACACCTTGCATGGTGTACTGCCTCTGGTAAAATGGTTCTCAGGTTAGGCAAACAAGCACAGACAGGAGAACACCCCATGATGACTTTGACCCTCAAGAACACCAAGAGCCCGTTGACCAATATGCTCGTTCGCATCGTTGAGAAAGGCGATGGCTATGGTCAGTACAACCGCAAGACCGGTGAGCACGCTCTCACCAACGAAAAATCCGAGCCCTTGGTTGAGTTCTATGACCTCGATAACGATCACGGCCCGTTCGGCCAATTTGTTTCCCGCTACAAAATGAAGACCTTGCTTGAGCGCGAAGAAGGCGGCATCTGCCTCGATGGTGGCGAGCCGAAGTGGAACGTCAACGCCAACGAAATGAACGAGGTTCGCCGCTTCCTCAGGGCCGCTCGGGAACAGCTCACCGCCGATCTCGCTTAAGGACTCTCAATACACCGGCCCTGATGTGCGGGGCCGGTACTGACCCCCAGAGCGAACAATCCGCACAGTGTATTGAGCCAGGAGCAGACCACATGGCAACCATCAAAGCGACCGCCCACGCCATCCAGTGGGATGTAGACGAGCCCGGAGACCTTGCGCACCTTCCCGACCGGGTAAACGTGACGATTTACATCGAAGGCACCGAAAGCACCATCAGTGCCGAAGAAATCGATGACGCCATCAGTGACGCCATCACCAACGAAACCGGCTTTTGCCACAAGGGCTTTGCCGTCAGCCATTGCGACCTTATCGAAGATCAGGAGAAGTAACCCATGAAAGAATTTGTATCCCCCCAGGGCAACGAGATCATCGGCACCCTTGAAACCGTCCCGGGGGTTGCACTTATTGATATGGACAGCGCCAGCCTCGAAGGCGACACCCTGCAGTTCGACTATGACGGACAAACGGACATTCAGTGGAACGAACAGAAAACGGTTCGCCGGAGTGGCCATCGGGTATTCGTTGATGACCGCGACAACGAGTTCACCGAGGATCAGTTGCACTTCATTGACCTTGAGAATGGTATCACCACGCCAACGCCGGTATTCCCCGATCGGGTAAAGCCCGCAGAGTAATCCATCAATGGGGGCGGCCTAACGACTCAGGCCTCCCCCGCAAGCGAGGATCCCATACATGAAGCTCAAACGTCGCGACCAATCCCTGAGGCTTTCCCAGACCATCGCCGGTACCCGGTTCCCGATGAATCTCGGAACTCGGTGCAAAACCCTCCGTTGGCACAATCCGATGCTCTACAGAAAACGCGATCCAAGAACGTTCAAAACCTATATCCCATTCTCTATTCGGGGCAGCTTCGAATACATCTTTGCCAGCTCGATCCTCGATTCTGATCCAGGAGACGTTCCCAAGCGGATTTACCGCGGCTGCCTGTTCGCCCGGCGCGTGCGCATCAAACCGAACCCGATCAACAATCTGAACCGGATCCGGAATATTTCAGCCCCAACCGTGTAAACCAACCCCCAGCCTGAGCCCGCCGCGAGCGGGTTTTTTTGTGCCTGGCGTTCCGCCAGCCGGGGCCTTCGGCCCTTTGTTGTGCACTGAGGCCGGTTGGCTACGCCACGGCTGCGCCGTGAAAAATAATTCACCGATACACCTTGCGTGGTGTACCGTATTTGATAGAATTATTAACAGGTTAGGCAAACAAAGCAGGCAGGAGACACACCCATGAGCAAGCGAGCTATCGACTCAATCCGCGACCAGATTCTTGAAGCTCTCACCCAGGGCCGCGCACCCTGGCAAAAAGGTTGGAAACCGGGCCGGGGTGTACTTCAGCCCCTGAACGGTAAGACCGGCCGCCAGTACACCGGGTGGGCCAATATCGTTTCACTGTTCTTCAGCGCCGAGTTTAACGCTTATAGCTCCCCGCGCTGGGTAACCTTCAAGCAGGCCAAAGAAGCCGGCGTATCCGTCAAGAAGGGCGAGAAAGGCACCCATGTCGAGTTCTGGAAGTCTTACATCCCGAAGAAGGCCAAAGAGCAGATCGAAGCGGACGAGGACGAGAAGGGCCGCAAGCGCCTCGCGTGTAAGGTCTACACCGTGTTCAATGAGGACCAACTCGACGGGCCACTGGCGGACGCACCTGAAGCGGAAACCGTCAGCCGTAACATTCAGTTTGTGCTCGACATGGCCAAAGCCGCCGGCGTAAAGCTCGCCTTCGGTGGGGGTGATCAGGCTTACTACCGTCCCGGTCTGGACATGGTACGCAGCCCCAACCTTGACCAGTACGTGAGCGAAGAAGAAGCCATAGCCACCCTTTGCCACGAGTTCATCCACTGGACCGGGGGTAAGGGCCGTCTGGATCGTGACACCAGCTGCTACGCCACTGAGGAACTGGTAGCCGAGGCGGGTGCATGGCTGCTGGCGGTGGAACTGGGCCTGCCCTTCACTCCGCAGAACTCCGTCAACTACCTCGCCAGCTGGGCCAGCAAGACCAAAGACCCCGAGAAGGCCCTCGACAAGGCGTTGAGCGACGCTCAGAAAGCGGCCCGCTATCTGGCGGACGCAGCCAAAAAAGCGGGCCTGCTGGACGAAGCGCCCGAAGCTCTGCCGGTGGCGGCTTGATCCACTCAGCAACACGGGGCGTCAGGTGGCGCCCCGATACCCTGACCTTTCCCTCATTGGTCGCTACGCGCCCTTTTTGTGTGCACTGAGGCCGGTTGGCTACGCCACGGCTGTCGCCGTGAGACTTAACACTATATACACCTTGCATGGTGTACGGTGTCTGGTAAAATGGTTTCCAGGTTAGGCAAATAAACACAGGCAGGAGCACACCCCCATGACACAGCAAGAATCCATCACCGTTTACAGCATCCCTTCAGGCATGGGCGGCGTTCATACCGTTTCCATCGTTGAGGACATGGGCGAGCAGGTGAAGGTTCGCATCTGGTACGGCCGCCCTTCCCCGACCGGCTGGGAGAGCTGGGGCGAGTGGGACGGACAGACCCGCATCGTTGATCGCGCCTCACTGACCGGCGAGCGCACCCAGAAACTGGTACGCCTTCCCGAGGACACATCTGCAGGCTGGATGTTCTGCCAGCCCTATGAGGCCGAAAACTATAACCCTGAAAACGTGGTGGCCAAGTACATCCACGCTTTCCACGAAGGAGAGCTCTACCGGATGTATGAGATCGATGAAAACAGCCAGTCGATCAAGGAATACCGGGTTGACCCCAGTGAGCTCAGCGAGGCTCACAAAGAACAAGCCAAAGCGGTTCGCCACGAGTGCACCGGCTATCAAGTGAAAGTATGGGAGCGCGGCCAGACAGCGGCCGCCTAATCCCCCGTTCTGGAGAACCAAAATGACACCCGCTGACAAAGATCAGGCCCTACATACAATTCTCGCCGCCCTGCGCACCTATCAGGAGCTAGGCTATGGGGATCCGGATATCCGCCCGAACGACATTCACGACATTGCCACCAACGGTGGCGACCAAATCTCCATGGACAACGCAGGCATTGAAGAGCTTTGCCAGATGCTGAACTTCGGTGACCTTGAGTTGACGCACAAAGACGAGCGGACCACAAGCCAAGGTCCCTTCACCGTCACCCAGGGCGATGACTCCACCCGGCTCGATATCGGCATTACCGGGCTCGGCGGTGTTCAGCTCAATCGCACCGGCGAAGGTCTGGTCATTGATGTAACCGGGCAGGATGAGGAAAACCCGGTTATCGGTTCCCTCGCCCTGCTGGAAAGTGACTTCACCACCCTTTCAGATGAACAGCAGCCCAATTCCGGCCTTCTGGTACCAGTAACGCTGAACACCTTTGACGTCGAGGGCAACCAGGTCGACACACAGTCCATGGATCTGCCCGGCCACCAGGTGTCCGATATTATCGACCATGCTTCTCAGCTGGTGGTTGTCATGCGTGACATGGGAGCTGGTAACTCCGGCATTGAGGCCTTCGATCAGGTTTACAGCCAGCTCGAAGAGGCCATCACCACGGCCAAGATTGTCGACCCCTGTGACCGGCCCTTGCCCACCCTGCATTTGATGCCCTGAACATCCATCCCGTTCGATCCTTTGCCCGCATGAGCGGGTTTTTTTTGTGCCTGGCCGTTGGCCAGCCGGGGCGCGGGGCGCCCTTTGTTGTGCACTGAGGCCGTTTGGCTACACCACGGCTGTCGCCGCGGGTTTTCGGACTATATACACCTTGCAGGGTGTCTTATTGCTGGTAAAATGGTTCTCAGGTTAGGCAAACAAATACAGGCAGGAGAACACCCCATGAGCAATGAACCCACCTTCAAGCTGGCGGTTGAGCTGACCGCCTCCCAGATCGAGGCAATGGCTTCCCTGATTGAATCCGGTGCCGATGATCTGCAAGAGAAGATCGCCTCAGAGTCGGACTACACCGCCGAGGACATAGCCGGTGCAAATGAGCAGATCAAGGACGCCAACAAGGGCATCGAGATCATCAAGCAGGCGCTGGCAGATAATTGCAACGAGATTCTGGCCATGTTCGGCCTCGGCTATCAGAACTCACAGGAGGCTGGCCAATGAGCACTCGCAACGCCCACACCAGTCGCACCATCGGAATCGTTGGCCGTTTCCAGCAGTCAGCCGTAATCGCAGAGATGCTGCGCAAAGTACAGCACATCGACGAGAGCGCCATTCAGATTGTCGTTGAGCCGGAACACAAGGTTGTCACCCTCCATGACATTTTCGACCCGCAGGCCTCCGTACACCTGCATGGCATGGAAGCGGACAACTTCCTGGCCAGCAGCCGAAAGCTCGCCCAAAAGGTCGGCCTGAGCTATCGGGACGCCCAGAAAGCCGCCGCCTACGATTACCGGCAGCTCATGATTTCCAACGCGCAAGCTCGCGCCACCCAGCCGTTCAAGATTCGCCGCGCCGGTTGAACCAAATGCCCCATCCATCCCTTACCCACCGATCAGTAACCCGGGAGCCCTGCTCCCGGTAGGAGGGCTTCGCCCTTTTCGTGTGCACTGAGGCCGGTTGGCTACGCCACGGCTGCGCCGCGAAAACTTCCACCCCCAGAATCTGGTGAAATTTGATACAATGGAATCCTTATCTAGCCAAGTGCAATAATTTTATCGAATAATACAACTTTAGATTCAGGGCAAAGCTGTAATGAGGGGCTTCATGGGATTCGATCCAACACTACTGGCCAGGCGGACAGCCGATGAGGCGCACCGCTCCATTGGACAGGTCCGCAAAGGTTCCGGCGCTCCCTACATCACGCATTGTGACGCGGTGGCCGGACTGGTTCGCCAGCACGGCGGCACCTTCTCAATGATTGAGGCGGCATTTCTACACGACACTCTGGAGGACACCCCGCTCACTGAGAACGACATTCTGGAGATGTTCGGGCCTGCGGTTTTGGATCTGGTTAAAGCGGTGACGTCTATCAGCAAGCCGGAGGATGGCAATCGCGCCACCCGCAAGGCCATTGACCTCAAACATTATGCTTCTGGCGACGCCCGGGCCCAGACCATCAAGCTGGCGGATATCGTGGACAACTTGAGTGATATCTCCACGCTGGATCCGAAGTTCGCCGAAGTCTACATCTGGGAAAAGTACCAACTGGCCCGGGCATTAACCAAAGGGGCTCCCGAGCTGCGGGAGCGGGCAATCGAACTGTGTCTCAAGCACATCAAAGAAATCGGGCTATCCGCGGACTAACCCTCTGCGAATAGCGCCTGCTATATGAACCAGGGGAGCAATCACAACATGCGCAACCTCACAACCGACGAACAGAAAAAGGTCATCCAGATCGCCGAGGCCACCGCCAAACAACGGCACCGCCTCATGGCTATTGAGCCTAAGGGCAATCAATCCCGGTTCTTTCAGGCGCAGGCTGAGTTTCACTCAATGGAAGTCCTGCTGCATCACGGTACCGGCCGGGAGATCCCGGAAGAGACTGTCGAGTTCCTGCAAACGTACAGCGATGACAGTCAGAGCGATTACAAGGCCGAGATCCACGACTTCATACGGGCTGTCGAAAGCGCTACCGGGCGCTCAATCAATCTGTAACCGGTTACCGGTACCCTGAACATCAACGAATCAACCAATCCGTAGGTAGGCAAGAAGCATCAATGAATACCCCCGACAACAACCTGAGCCCATCTCCGGTCATGCTCACCCCCAGGCAGACTCACCTTCTGCGGCAACTGGTGGTTGATCGAATGGAGGCAATGGCCGCTCACATGCCGGAGCACAGCGCCCTTCATGACGATCCCGAGATCCTGAATACCCTGGAGGAGTTATCTGACCTTGATATCGCCCTGACCAGTGAGGCTAATGAGAAACACACCACTGGGGGTGGCCCGGAGAAGCCTGGTATGCGGTTTGACTCCGAAGAGCTGGCGGACATCCAGCGTTATGCCATGTACGGCATGGCGGCCGTTGAGGAGGCGCTGACGAGCGATTCAAAGACCGTGCGCGACCCAATCGGCATGGTGAAGGATCGCAAAGAGATGCAGAAAGACCTCACCCGATTCCGACCCACCTTCGGAAAGCTCACTGTGGCCTATCTCTCAGGCTCTCAGGCAAGCGAAATCACCAGGCGGCTAAAGGACTAGCCCTTACCTTTTCCTACCTTTCAGGCAGCTTCCAGCTAACTCCCTGTTTACTGCATTGACTCGCCACCTGCCCAACCCCGAAGTAACATACCCCTCGATACAACAGACCAGAGATTTTTAAGTGTCATGGAACAGCCCTGCAACACCACCCCCACACTTCGTGAAGGTGCCCGTATCACCCTCGGCCTGACGTTCAATGCAGTTTATCGACGATTCCTCAAACGAGGCGTGCACAACCGCCGGGGCTATCTGGCGCTGATGGACAAGCTGAGCCCGGCCAACCGCTTTCGCCTGAGGCAACTGGAGCACCGCAGCCCGGATCTGGCCAACACCATGAACGAGGGTATCGACTACTGGGCCGGCATCATGAGCGCCATCTTTGAAGTCAACGACCTACTCAAGGGCGTCTCAAGCCAAAGAGCGGTACCCAAATCCTTCGAAAACCTCCTGCCACGGGAATCAAGGCCGGCAATCAAGCAAAAGGCCGACACACTGCTTAAGGAGGCGGATCCCGATGGCCTGGCCCTCATGCGGGCCATGAAAGCTCCAGTGACCGATGAAAATGCCCGGAAAGTGATTCACGGCCACTTCATGGCCCATACATTTGAAACGAAAGGACCTATGGTCGATGAGCTGCTGGGCCATGACCAGCTCAACTATGAGGCGCGGGTTATCCTCAGCGATCTCTCCGAAGCGGTTAGCCGCTACCAAACCAATCCGGATTCCTTCGATGAAGATCGAATCAATGAAGTCGGAGGATCCCTTCTCTACATGGATCCGCTTCAGGTTTTGCTCAATGCAAAGCGCAAAGCCACAAAGGATGAATACGAGCAACAGGAAGGTGAAACGGTTGAGTGGACGGTCATCTGCTCTCTGGGAACCCAGTTTTACGGCAGAGAACTCAAAAGCCTCGAGGCCCTTGTCGACAAGCCATAAAAAAACCCTCCGAAAACCGGAGGGTCAAAGTTGCCCCTTGCCCCGTGTCCTGAAGCAAGTGTCTGTCTGCTAGGTCAGCATCCAGACGCACAATTCCTTCTACGCCCTGATCAGGGCTACGGTTCACATCAGTAACTGAGGCCTGTCAGCCGCCCCATACAGGCGTGGGACTCTGGGACGAATCAAGATTCTGCTCCTGATAGTGGTAATCAGTCACCACGTCGGCCTTATCAAACCAAACTATCAGAACCTTGGTCTGAGTGTCCACCCCACCGGCAAACAAGCCGACAAACGGAATGAAGTTGGTAGCACGGGAAGTGGCCTTGGAATAGGTGTACGAAATCCCGCTTACCGCATCGCCGCCCAACTGGTTCCCGGACATCACACCATTGGGCTCACCCAGCCGGGCAATCACTTCCGCCCGGGTAGTCTCGCCAATCTCCAGGCTCCTCACCTGCTCATTACTCACATCCGTTCCAACCGTGGCACAACCGGTCATTACCAGGGCCATCAGTGCGGATAACAGCACGCGCATCGTCGTTTCCTTCTACTGCTGAGTTTGTTCTCCGGCCACCCCCAGTACATCGGCTCTCATGTATCTGTCGGATAAAACCCCGGAGAATGTTAACACCAAAACACCTTGCATGGTGTAGGTGGTATGATACAATTATTATTAGGTTAGGACAACAGCAGGTGATACGTTATGTGCAGCATCGAAAGCAACCCCTACATCGACCGCCTTCAAGCCTTTCAGGACATGGCTCACAGCCCTTCCCTCACGGCTAACTGTCAGGATGTGGTAGACGCCTTCCACCGCGACGCACAGGCCTACGAGACTATCCTCGCCGCCTTCAAGGAAACCGGCTACGGCCTCACCCTCCGCAATGACACCACCAACCAGTGGACCGTCATTCTGGAGGACATGAGCGAGCCCGGCCGCTTCCGCCACCAGACCTTCGATCAGCGCGGTTTCTTCGGACACCACACCATGGACTCCATCGAAGAAGTCATCGAAGACGCCATCGATCTCGGGTACCGCACCGTGGACAATGGCCGCCTCGAGGAACTCTGCATGACCGAAGAATGGGCAGAAGGCTCCCGGGTAGGCGCGTTGATCCAGCAGCTCAACAGCGGCCAGATCAACTGGAGCGAGTTCGCCAGCCAGTCCTCCCCTACCCCATAACCCATAACGAGAAAAGGAAACCCTATGAGTAGTACCGGATCAAAGCACGTTGCCAAGTGGCTACCCATCGCCATTTTTGGCCCCGCTGTCATCGTTGGCGCATACATGCTGTACGATAAGATCTCCAGCCAAAACGAAGCCCAGGCAGAAGCTGAGAGCATCACCGATCTTTCTGAGCAGATCCAACAGGCCTACGAGGAAGTCCCGGACGAAGCCCAACCCATCCTGATCACCGTTGATGAATCGGGCGAAACGAGCATTGAGCCCCGCCCCGGACTGACCACTGACGTCATCTCCGCGACCGCACGCAACCACAACCAATGTGAATCGTTCGCCGAGAATTTCACCAGCGGTCAGTTCAATTACTCAACCGTCATCGTTGGAAGCAAGAGATACCAGGTAGGCGAATGGACCGGTTCCAGCCCAACCACGGCATGCCTCCTGGCATTCCAGCAGTCACCTGAGAGCGTCACTGTACAAGTCGAGATCCGTTGATTATACGGGCTCAGATTCTCATGTAGTGCGGTGGCCCTCCCCGGGTCACCACCTCCCCCACAGTCAGATATCGCCCCTATCCCTCACCTGCCACCCATGGCATGCCCTCGACCCTATGTGCGCTTCGCGCTTTTGTGTGCACAGACAAGACGTTCCTAAGGAACGCATGGCGCGTTTTCTGATCGCCTGAATGCACCTTGCTTGGTGTATCTTTATTTGATACTATTACTTTCAGGTTAGGACAAGTAAGGCAGGCAGACATGAAACAGAACACTATTCAGATTTCAGAAAAGACCCAGAGGACGCTGGTGCTTCTTGGTCTCATTGCTGGGGGTGTCGCCCTCGTTATCGCAGGCACCTCAGGATACGAAGCCACCCGGCTATGGGGCGAGCAGATCGCCCAGACCCAGATTATCGTCGGTGGCGCTATGGCCTCATTTAGCTTCGCAGCGCTCATGTGGTAACGGAGGCAGTTCATGTTGCAAAGAACGAACATCATCAATGCCGCCCGTGACGCAGTGGCAAAGCTTGAATCTGAAAAGCCAGGTGCTGGCCTTGAAGAGCTGGCCCATGCTTTCCGGGTCCTGATTCACAAGTATGTCGATGAGTGGGACCTCGAAGACCTCACCGAAGAATTTCATCTTGAAATCTTCACATACTTCCCGGCGCTTCCTGGAGCCCCTGAGGAGGAGACTGAACATGAATAAGCCTCAAGGGTTTGCAAGCTCCGTCGCCTCATATCCGAATCGCGGTAAGTGGGGTGACTCTCGCTGGCGGGGTAACTGTTCCGGCCACATCATCAAGGACGCTCTGGGTTCCTATTTCGATTGGTCCAACCCAGAGGCCCTGTTCGTTGACCCCTCAGAGGGCTCCGGTACATCCGGTGACGTTGCCCGGGAACTGGGGGTGAGTTACAAAGGCCTCGATCTTCACAGTGGGTTCAACCTTCTCAGGGACGATCTACTCGAGTCCGTTGGGCGTCCCGCTGAAATGATCTTCTGGCATCCCCCATATCACTCAATGATCGAGTATTCCAAAAACGTATGGGGTAATGGACAGGCTCACCCAGACGATCTGTCCAACTGTCAGAGCGTCGGTGAGTTCATCGAAAAGAGTCAGCTGGCTCTGATGAATATCTATGATGCCCTCTCCCACCAGGGTCGAGCCACGTACTGCGTGCTAATCGGCAACATGCGTAAGTCCGGTGAGTTCTATGACCTGACAGGAATGCTTCAGAGAGTGGCGCCGGGGAAGCTGAGGGACATCATCATCAAGCAGCAGCACAACTGCGTTTCAGACTCTCGACGTTATGGGGGTGCTTCCTTCGCCCGTATCGCGCACGAAACCCTATTGGTTTTCGAGAGGGACAGAAGGATTCTCTGTGCCATCGACTTCGCCTTCCAGGTTGAACAGCGTCTGGCCAATGCCCAGCGAATGACGTGGCGATCGGCTTTGAAGCGTGTCACCCGCCCTGGCGAAAAGGTTCACCTACAGGACCTGTACGCTCGCCTGTCGGGGTACGCCAAGCGTGTTGCGACCAACCAGAACTTTGAGGCGAAGATTCGACAGGTAGTCCGACGCTTCGAAGAGGACTTCACACCCCTTGGAAAAGGGGTTTATGAGAGGGTGGCGGCCTAGTGTCGTCATTGTCCACGGCCACCCTTGCTGATAGTATAACTTGGTTTCTCAGGCAAGTTATCGTGCCGGGAGCCCCGGTTTCAGCAGGTGTGGCCCAGCCATTCGCTTCGCGATTTGTGTGCACTTATGGGAAGCGGACAACTGTAGCAACGGCTACACTTGGAGATTGATTTGAATATTGAAGCTGTAAAGGAAACCGTGCCTACTCATTTCCCGGACAAGACCAGCAGCCCCTTTACCATTGGGGATATCATGACCATTGATGTTGATGGTCATCTGGACTTCCACTGCACCCTGTACTGGAATGGCCGAGAGGTCGCAAAGATTGATTCCAGTCCCGGTCCTTTTGAGCCTCTCAACTGGGAATGGCTCGACAAATCAGCAAAAGACGATTTTGCCTCCTTCCTTCGCCTTGTGAAATTTCCTACGGCCGATCTTTTTGTGGGTAGCATGATTGCATGCTTCTGCAATATCGAGTGGCTTGCCAAGGAATGCGAAACAGATACATTGTTTCGTTTTGCAACCGACCCTCCCCACGTTTTTCAGCGTGTAAAACAACCCTTCTCTCCAGAGCTAAAGGCCCGACTTATCAAGCGTTACGGGAAGAATATCTATTTCTTCAATGAAGCGTTAGATAGGTACTCTGGCATCGGGAATATTCTTGACTGAATCTCTGATTTAATTTATCTTCTCATTAGGCTGTTGAGAGGTTTTATTTTGTCAGAAGAATTTGATCCTAAGTCCCTTGAAGAAGAGCTGTGGTCCGAGAAAGCCGAAGAAGGCAGTGCCATTCGCTTTTCCTCGGAGACTTTACCGCCGGCTTCAGTTGGACTCGCAAGTATCAGGATGAAGCGCTGGACTCGCAGGCTTGTCTCCCTGTCAGTTGTGCTTATGGTTCTCTCGACGCTCCTGTGGATCAGTAAGACCCACCACATCCTGAGGCTTTCCACCCAGGATGGTTTGGTTCAATCAGTAGAGCTTTTCATTAATGACGAACGCTAAAACTCCGATCCGGAAAACAACAGGTACTTCTGCTTCTGCAGCTAAGGCCGCGCCGAATCGTGTGGTTCGCAAAAAGCTGGCGGGCCCAGCAAATTCTACTGCGAGCGTTCCGGCACCCGTTCAGGGTCCGAAAACCTTCAAAGAAAATGAATCCAGGCTGTCGTTTGTAGACAGCAATCTGTCTAATTTTTATTGGGCTCTCGGCCTGTTTTTCAGCACGTTGACTTTGTTTTTGATGGTTTTCTTCTGGACGCCCGACCACTACAACATTCCAGCTACGGATGACTACCGCTTAATCAACCTCAAGCCTTTGAGCGAGCAAGGGAATATAACAGATGCTGCTGCACGGGACTTCGCTGCCGCTGCAATCGAGGATGTCTTATCTCATTCCAATATGGACCCGAAAGCATCAATGAATGAAGCTTTCGATAACTACTTTACTGCTGCCGGCAGAAAGGATTTCCTGAATGCACTCGAAAGTGCAGGTGATCTTGAGCCATTGGTCTCTGGCCGATTCTCTACCCTAGCCAAAATCCAGTCGGTACCGGTCATTGAGGAATACCGCCTTACCAACAATCGCTTTACGTGGGTTTATACAGTTCCTGTTCGCTGGCATTGGTTTGACATTGCTCAGAATCGGCCACGATATGCTGATATCCAGGTAACTATCTTCGTTGTACGCGAGAGCCAGCTTAGAAATAGCTCTGGCATGGCCATTGATGCTGTTGTTTACAGGAGCGCTCGATGACCTTTCAGAGCTTCGCAAACAAGAGCATCAAGCCGCTTTATATTCTCTCTGCGTTGCTGATGGTTATCGTGGCAGGAAGACTGTTGTTTGACTTCCACCCACGAATTGATATTCGGCCTTCCAATGCTCCTGTGGTTCGTGCTCCTTTGCTTCCAATTCCTAACGTAGGTCCCATCGCCAGAGACTACTGGATTAAGGAAATGCTTCGTGAGTGCTTTTCCTTTAACACTACCGATATGGAAGAGACCGTGAACAATTGCGCCCTCTTCTATTTCGATATTAATTCGCAGGGGGTTTTTCCAAAGGTCATCTCACGGACCTCTTTTGGTCGGTACATACAAGACAACCCCCAGAGCGGTGCAGTGGTGCAGGCGGTTAACACAAAAGGGCCCTTCATGATTTATGAGGGCTCATCCAAGGGGCTGCCGATATGGCGCTACCAGACTGAAATTATGACAACCCGCTTCTTTTCCGGGAGAACAGCCACCAAACGCTGGTTAATAGATGCAACCATGACTTTTGATACACCGGACTCCCTGTTTTTCTCTGGGTTCCGCTTCACCTCTTTTTACATGGAGGAGCGGGCATGAGAAAGAGCATGAACACTTTCCTTCTGGGCCTCACCCTGTCTTCGGTGGCTAGCTTTTCTGTTGCACAGGACGACAACAATTCGGGTGATGGTGTTTTGATGTTTACCCCCAGTGAATCCGACAAGGTTGTTATGGAGCAGCGGCGGGAGGCGATGAGTCGGTACATTTGGCAAGAAAAGAACCTTGAGCCTATTCGTGCCGAACTTCGCGAGCTAGAGCGTGAAAAAACGTATCGTCGAGAGCGCGAACAGAGAATGGGTATTCCTCCGAAAATCATCATTGATCAGCGAGTTGTTCAGGAAGAACAGATTCGGGCTCGTAATACTCCTCTTCGCGAGGCGGCTTGCCAAATCAAGACAATCTCTTACAGCAACAGCAACCCAGAAGCTATCAGGCTGCCGATTGCATCTCGCTCCCCGGCTCACCTCATTTTCCAGGACTCAACTGGACAAGTATGGCCACTTGACGGCCACACCCAGGGGGATTCTGAAGCATTCTCAAGCGAGATTCTTGAACAGCAGCCGCACATTTATGAGGTTGCCGTTCAAAAACCGTACGCAATGGCAACAAATAATCTTCTTTTGCAGGGTTACCCGCAACCTATCGTTGTGCGCCTTGTCGGCGATGAAGAAGACAATGTATGCGTTCTCAATGTTCGGCTGAACATGCCGGGACCAAACGCAAACACCAATCCGACCATGCTTTCAGACGCAGGTTATGGCGGCGGTGAAGACGAAATCATGTTCCGCCTTGCTGTCAACGACATCCCAAATGGCGCTGAAGAAGTGGAACTCACTGGACTTCAGGACGCTGGACGCGCCTGGATCATCAACGGCCGCCTCTATGTGCGCAGTAAATTCTGGATGGAGAGTCCTCCCCGAGCCCAAATTCAGGATGTGAGTGGCATTTATGTTTATCGGATCGAGGATCCATCGCAGGCGACCGCTTATCTCAGGACGCCGAATGGTGAGTCTGTAAGGGTAACTATTGGTTCTTAAATATGGCCGACGAACAAAACATCCATGAGAATCCAGAACAGAACAGTGACACGTTCTGGGATTCCTTTGGCGAAGAGCAGGATCGCGAAGACCGTGCAAGACGTAAGGCAGCCCTTAAAAATGCCTTCAAAAAGGGTGGTCGCGGCTTTTTGGTGATTGGGGTTGTTGCTGCTGGTCTCTTCACCTACATGATTATGACAAGCCCTGACGAAAGTACTGACAACACTGGTGGGTCAGGCAGCGTGGTTAACCGGACCAGCCAGGGCGATGTGCGAGAAACAGAACTGTCTGATGATAGTCCTATTGCCCAGCAACAACGCCAAGCTCAGGAACAACAGGCGGAAGACGCCCGTAATCAGGGTCGTACCTATATCGAGCAAGTGACTCTTCAGAACCAGGAGCGTGCTGAAGAAGCAGCTGCTGATGAATCTGTTGACACCAGGCGAGATACTGGTGATCTGGCACTGGATACACTGCAACGTCAATCTCAACGTGTTTCTACAGGAAATCCGACTCCCGTCACGCCGCCCGGTCAGACAAACCAGAATCGTCGTGCAAGCCAGAATCAGCCGGAAGGTTGGACCCTGAAGGACGAAATTGATGAAGCCAAAAGCCTAAGTGAGCAAACAAAAGACGACCTGCGAAAGGTTGCAGAGTCCCAATCGAATTATGGGGCGTTTGCCAGCTATAGCGCTGTTTCACGGGATTCTGGAGAAGCATCAGGTACAAGCTCGAACTCTTCCAATCCTGATGACATTCCTTTCGTCACCGGTGGCTATGGTGAGGAACTGGCCTTTGCACAGAATCCATCAGGCGAGAGCCCAAACACCTTCAAGATTCCAGCCGACACTCGACTCTTTGGTGTTGCCACTGTCGCGCATAACTCGGACATAGGTGGTCCGATGTCATTTGAATCAGTTACACCGCCTTTAGATGGAGCAGTGTTTCTGGCTGAGGAAGTTCCCGTTCGGGGGGAAGCCGTTGCTCCACAAATCACTCAAATGATTTATCGGGGCGAGACATACGATGTAAGGGCTTTGATCGTTAACGCAGCAACTTTCCAGCCCGGCATCGCTAGTGATTATGACAACCACTATCTGAGCCGTTGGGTTCCCTATCTCTTGGGAACATTTGGTGGTGCTTATGCTGAAACCTTAAGAAATAGCACCACCACTACAAGCCCTGAGGGCGCAACTGTAAATGAGACATCGGACATCCCTGATGCCGCAGATCAGGTCAAATTTACTCTTGGTACTGGGCTCGGACGCATGGTCCCGGTACTCCAGGAACAAATCAATCGACCGGTTACTGTTGAGGTTTACAACGGAGAGCAGGTCGGAATCTGGATCCTAAGTGAAGTTGAGGTTAAGCGATGAGTGCTGAGAACTGGATCGATATTCTTAACCGCGCCATTCAAATGAATGCCGCGTGGGAAGTCGAGGATGATGAGA
The DNA here is from genome assembly GCF_056859395.1 of Marinobacter sp. L-80. Classification (NCBI taxonomy): domain Bacteria; kingdom Pseudomonadati; phylum Pseudomonadota; class Gammaproteobacteria; order Pseudomonadales; family Marinobacteraceae; genus Marinobacter; species Marinobacter sp. L-80. The sequence continues at coordinate 60,566 of NZ_JBSXOI010000069.1, read as the reverse complement.
GCGGCCATACCTTCATGTATGACGTTGAGGTTCTGAACGATATCGTCACACTCCTGGAGAATGGAGCAACCAGTGATGAAGTTGTTCATCAGTATGAGCAGTATGTCGGGCCTGATTTCGAGCGTTACATTTTGGTTCTCGAGCAGGCTATGGAGCAAACAGAAGAGGATGAGCCTGATGTCCTCGACGCAGATGCACCTACCGTTGATGACGCTGTTAGCGCCGGCAACGACACTCCTTCAAGCTTTGACTATGGAGATGTTCCCGAGGAGCCATCTGAGCAAGAGAGCAAAAAAGATTCACCAAACAAAGCTCCCAAAAGCAAAAAGGGTCTTGTGATTGGTGCATCACTTGCCGGACTTATAACGATGGTTGGCGTTGGTGGTTTCGTTTTTTATTCCGCATTCACCCAAACATCAAGCCCCGTGGCACAACAAAAGACAGTAACTCCTGTCTTGAAATCAACGCCCAAGCCTCCCGTTAAGGATGAGGCGCCTCAGCAGGCTGCTGTTACAAATAACCAGGCAGGTTCATCAAATACAGCTGAACAGGGAACAGTGAGTGGGAGCCAGAGCAAGGGGTTCACCGTTGCTCAGATGGGTGCCGAACAGACTACCCGCGGTTCGGAAGCACAACAAAGCGCGGTGCCAACAAGCCGTCAGGTTCAGCCCTCACCCCGCCAGCAGCACGCTTCTATGCCTTCGCCATCTGACATTGTTGATGATTCGCAACTTGCCGACATGAGGGATGAAATTAACGCCCAGATCCAGAAGATCGAAGCATCCATGTCGGAAAAAATTGGCGATCGTTTTGGTGACCTTCGCGAAACATTGGGTCGGATGGAAGCACAACTCAAACGCATTGATGACCTTGAAAAGAAGATCGCTCAGGAGCAGAGCGAAGAAGAGAAACACTCAGAGACTGTCAAGAAGAAGGTTCAAGGCCTTACACGACTGGGCGAGTTCTCAATCCTTGCCAATGCAGGGGTTAACAATCGCGTAGTGGCCCTCTCCCCTACCAACAAGGTCATTACCCTCGAAGAGGGCGAGCGGAACATCCTTGCTGCTGGAAGCAACCTGACTGTTGAGGAAATTGTTGGCAACGGAGATGCGGTAATCTTCAGCAATGGATGGTTTATTGATCATGTAAGGGCTCCGGAATCTCTTCGCGAGAAACGCCTTACCGAGAATTCTGACACGGGCTCAAACTCTGAAGGTGCAAATCAAGGCGCCCCTTCTGTACCCAGAACGGCCGCGATTTCAAAGTCCCTGAACCCGGCCATGGTAGCCGCGTCTTCACGCTCCAATACCAATGCCGATAACCGATTCCCGACAATTCAGCGTGCACCTCAGGGGTGGGAGGCTACCGCCCTCATCCCGCCACGCCGGGCTGTCATTGTAGATCCAGAGGGTAATTCCATAACCATTACTCCTGGATCCCAAATCGCTGGCTTGGGCGAAGTGCATTCGGTCAAACAAGACCGTGTACTGGCTGGCCAGTTTTATATCCCCCTCAGCAATCTGTAATCAGGAGAACACTCATGAAAGACCTTACGCTAAAAGCTTATGTTGCTGTTGCCGCATTTGCAGTGACAAGTACTGCGAATGCGCAGGAAGATCTCGCATCGCGAATCACCGATGAAGGCGGGTGGCTGGACCAACTCGGTGCGGTCGGCATGCTGGTTCTTGCTGCTGCGTTTCTGGCTGGCGTTGGCTGTGTCAGCTGGGGCATCTGGTACTACGTTAAAAAATCCGATAACCCCCAGGAGCCGGACGCTGGTGGAAAGGCACTCAAGTTCATTGTTGGTGGTTCGGCTTTGACAATCGTTCCCCTGTTCATTGCTATCATGACAATGACACTTGGTGGTGACGGCGATGCATCCGGTGCCGTTGATTCTCAGCTTCAGCAGTTCCAGCAGTAATCTGATATGAAGTCCATCGTACTTTCCGTTAAGCGCAGCAAGTTTCGGATGGACGACGCCCGGTCCCATGAAAAGGACCGGGCGTATCAGCAGATCCGACCAAAGATACTTGAACGTGATAATCACACCTGCCAGTTTTGCGACCTCCGTTTAGAAGGAAAGCTTGAGGTTCATCATGTTAGTGGTGAGCATGGCGACAATTCCCCGAACAACCTGATAACTGCCTGTAGGCTTTGCCATTTAGCGCATCACATTGGTTTTGTGGGCGTTAAAAATGCAGGTCTATTGGTTCGTTTGCCAGGCATTCAGCAAGCAGAGCTGAACCATTTACTGCGTACACTTTGGATTGGTGAAGACTCCAAGTTGCTCACCGTCAAAGACCAGTGTGCAAGTCTGCTACGATCCCTTGCTCTGACAGCCAGAGGAGCGGAAGCGCTTCTGGGGTATAGTGACCCTAAGCTTCTTGGTGATTACCTGCTTAGACTCAACGAGAAGCAGTATAAGAGGCGTATCGGGGTTCTGCGCGACATCAAGATTCTTTACCATCGCGACAGCTTTGAAGACCATATAAAAGACGTTTCTGAAGTCTATTCTGGCTATCCTGTCGCCAGATGGGGCAAAATAGCTGAAGCGTTTTCCCAATCTGCTTGACTATCCTCTACACTTATCTTATCATTCTAGGTGCGTGTAGAGGGATTGTTAAGAGGCTATGTTATGCACTCAGCATCCCGTGGTTCCTATTTTTTAACCGGAGTGCTTTTCTTCGGTTCGTTTTACTCGATCTGGCTAATTGATTATCCGCCTTTTGCTTGGTGGGATGGCCTGCTTATGTGGTTTTACGAATGGGTTCTTGATTGGAGGTCTTCTTCCGACAGTACTCTATTCTACGTTTTCTTTATCGTACCACTCGAATGGATTTTCTTCGGCCTAAAGTATCTCTTTTTGCCAGGAATCTTGGCAGCACTACTTACACCGACAACAGACCAATGAAAGGGGCCTAGAGCCCCTTTCTTTTTACTTTCAATTTTAATTTTTGCCCACCCCTTAGACCCTCCAATTCAGCCCTAGAGCGTGTATAAAGCTTCCATCCTTCTGGCAATGATGAAGGAAAAAGTATCCCGGGACCTCTCATCAGTCGTCGGAAAAGTTCCATGGGCGACAGGAAAACCTTTTCTCGAATACAGATTTGATGATGTGTTGCACTCAATAGCATCACAGGAAGGGCAGCCATTGCCATTAATGTAAATATGACCGAAAGTAAGGTCCCGGTTTTTGCCAGTGCGCCGGCTGTAGTAACCGCTATTCCTATCCATAGAACGCCTTGGATTATAGCAACATTCCTGTAAGCGGATTTTACGTCTCCTGGTGTGCGTCTGTTGTCGTAACACTTTTTTTCGAAATCAAAACCAGCCCTATTGGATATGACATGCTTGAGATCAAGATCATTTGCAGATTTCCAGCTTTGATACTGTGTTTTTACAGTGTTTCCGGTCTGCGATCCGAAAGACTGTTTGATGAGGGCGGTGGGCCCTAAGGTAACTGACAGAAATTTTTTCACTGGCCCCTTTTCCTTTGTCATTACCTTCTCCTGTCTTTAGGTGCTGCTGCTTCAATCGCTGTAGATGTCAGACGAGTACTTCCTTCGCGAACATTACTATTCACCTGATCTGCTGCATCTCCTACGCCGAACGGATTAACAATTCCACCCGCGACCCAGTTGTTCATTGAGTCAGGAATAATATGTTGCACTGAGTAAATGAACCTGATCAAAATAGTAGCTGCAAGCATGTAAAGTATCAGTTGAGCTGACATCTCAAACACGGGATTGCTCAACGATCCTCCAAGCTGGTTATCAACATCCCAGGCCCTCCAATACTGAACATTGAAATACGCAAACGAGGGTGCGGCGATCGCATTAGCTGTTGCTACGCCTACAACTATAAAGAATGGCTTAAGAAAAATTGCGGCTGTTAAGCTTACTGCTTTTAAGAATCCAGTGTTTATCGCACCGTCACCATCGCTATTAGTGAGTAGCGCCACAGCAAAGCTTACTGCAAACATCCCCTCGATGGTTGTAGCGAGCCATCCAACTACTTGCATCGTGAATATGATAAAGGGAATCATTGGAAGTATATAAGAAAGGTAAAACCCGCCTGCGATCATCATCAAACTTGCTGTTTCTAGGAAACCAACAACCATTTTTATTGATTTCGCTAAGACAGCAGCGGCGATTGCTAATGGGGACGTCAAAGGATTAGCGGCACTGTTGCTAGCAGCATCAGACGCGGATGCAGCCAATTCGAGAGGAGCAGTTATTGACTGATACAATGCCCCAAGGCCAATCAATGATGTTCCAATCGATGAAATAGTGTTTATAGGATTTGGATCTCTTGATTCTCTCCAGTCTCTCCAATCGTCGTTTATTGCGTCGGTAAATCCATCTTCTCCCCTTCCTTGCAGGAATCCGGCACTTACTCCTGGGCGATTCATTTCATCCCCAGAAACACCAACTGCGTTTGTACCGCCTTGCCCTCCCGCAGTACTGAGATAATTTCCAGCGCCGGCCATTGACCGCAAAATTGTTTGAGAATATGTACTTGCAAAACTTTTCCTCGCATCCATAAGGTTGCACTGATCGATGGAACAGTAGTCCAGTACACCTATAGTGGGCGTTTCCCCTTGAAAACTTGCGCGGTATTGTTTTGTTTGCGTCAGAACAATTCCAGAAAATGCATCCATGAAGCTCTGAGCCTCACAATTCTCGGATAAACCGAAATACTCCTCAAAACAGGGGAACTTACTTTCTGACGCGGAGACGATACCTTGAGCGTCAGTAATATTTGACATGGCAATATTTGAAACCCTTGGAATCACGCTATAAAGAGCTCCTAATGCTGCCCACCCGCCATCAATTACTGGTTCAAACATCGAACCACCCAGTTGGTCTTGTATGCCATTAATGCTATCTGCAACGGAGGTGTAAAGCTGGGTATTAAAGGCAGCGATCAGTTCAAAAAGGAATTTTGCCTCGGGACTGCCAGCGGCGTCAGAACCGTGCTCTTCTTCAATAATTTCCTCGAGTCGACCTGTATCAACAATGGTTTCGACTTCAGTGAACAGCTTGAGCGTCAGCGCCCTATAGGGCTCCTTGTATGCCGCAACTGCCCTTGATTGGGCAAGTTCGAGCAGATCTCTTGTGCTTTCCCCTCTTCCGCCTGAATCAACCGGCGCCGAGGCTGTTCTGAATGAGATCGATCCGCAAATCCCATTATTACCAAACACTAGGGAGGATACGTTTTCTTGAGAAAATGCTGAGGAAATTGCGCTCTCCACACTATTGGTTGCAACAAAGTTTTTCCGGCCATCATTGAGAACGTTAACGCTGCTCTGAAGTTTATTAACTCCGTCATTGTCAACATACTTGCTGGGAATGTATGACACAGTTGTGCCATCCCTTTTCACCGCCGTTACAATTTGAGCATGTTCTGGCCTATCTTCACCCTCTTTTTCTGCAGCTATAATCGAGCAACTTGCGATTTTGAAAACGTTAAAAACTGCAATTGGCGTTTCAGGCGGTCGTGTATTATTCAGAGGAAAGGAAAATGCATTTCTTACGTAAGCCGTAGACACGCTATCACCGAACGCAGAACCTGCCTTAGCGATCTCCATCATCATTAACTGTGATGTTGCAACCTGTGTTTGTCGATCGCCGGAGCCAATTGATACCACTGGAATGATCAAAGCTAGCGCTGCAACTGTTCGTGCAGGCCAGAATATTGAATTTATCCCGTCAGCAGCAAAGGAACCTGTCCATGCATTTTTTACCATTTGCATTAAGAAGGTATAGCTGGAGATGATGAGACCGAATGCAGCAGCAAGTATTCCACTAAAGCCTAAGATAGTGGTTAACAGGGCGACCTCATCCATCCCCATGAAATTACCGAAAACCAATGGCCCCTCAGCTACTCCACGCTCGGCGTTTTCTGAAAAAACCCAGTTTCCAAAAACTTTAGCTAAAAGGGTTTCTGCCACACTCTGCGGAGCGGGTTCAAATAGTGTTCTCGCGGTATCGATCCAGCTTTCATCTTCCATCAGACTATTACTTCAATAATGGTTGGCAGACAACTTGACATAGAGTTGATTGTATCTTGTTTACCCACTTTTAGCGACAAAAAAAGGGGATGCATTTTCATGCACCCCCTATGGTTCCCAGTATCTTTTAGGACATGCTTTCTGCTGCAATGCGCAGATTTTCTGCAAGCTGCAGAGCCTGATCTTTCGTTATGTACCCGGTGTTTGCTGTGAGCTTCAGATACTCTGAGTCTTCAAGCACATCAACGGAAAGACTCTTCAGAACCCGCCCTGGTGCTTTGGGTTTGCTGGCCACAGGAGGGTGCTGGCCCTCACTCGCTGACCCATCAACAGACCTTTCATTGTCTGGTGTAGAATTAACGGAGTCGGCTCCAACTTTGGATTCATTAGTTGCTGCTTCTTCAGATGGGGACTGATTGCTTTGCTTCTTGCTGGCAACTTCAAGATATTTTGGTTCCCACTTATAGGAAAGCTTGGCCTTGCCGGTAGCTTGCTTATATGCCTGTTCGGCCGCAGCCTTGGTAACAGCTCCTTCGCCTTTAAGAGCTTGCAAAACCAAATCCCTTGCAGGCCCCTTCTTTCTTTCCGTTGAATCTGCAGAAAGCGCTGATGCCAGGAAGTACAGAGCGGACATGTTCTCCAATTTCCTATTAACGACTACATCCCTCAGGCTGTAACCGATTAATTCATCATTCGTCTTCATCGCTGAGATAATGGTCAGCCTTCGGCTTATCTCAGAAGCCGGTCGCTTCAATCGTTCAGCAACACGGTTCACCACATCCTCGTGACCTTCTTCGGTATAGCGATCGAAGTAGTTTTCTGTAATGTCGAGAACCTCTGCAACGGTAAAAGAAGAACGTTGCAGGTTTTCGTCAACCTGGTTGTCGTACTTCGTTTTTTCATCCGGCTCTTTTACCAACAGGCAAAGAACACCTTTGTCTTGGCAGTAGTCTCTCTTGGCACGCCAGCGAGTCTCACCGAACCAAATTTGAATCTGCTGATTTTTTTCACTGAAGTACACTTTAATCGGGGTGTGCTGCTTAAGCTCATCCATTGACGAGGCAAGCGCTTTAACTTCTTCTTCTTCGAAGTGCTTTCTTGGCTGATCAGGGTCTGGATGGATCAAGCTTGGATCCAAGGTGAACAGACGCTCTTCCTTGATATAGGTTTCCTTGATTGCAAGTATCTCGGAAAGCTTTTCGAATTCAGCTTCCTGCTCCACAGTCTCATCAGAGTCAAAACTGTCAACCACATCATCCGCAACGCTCTTATGCAACGCAGACATCTTCACCTCCGTAAATCTTCATAACTGTCTGTTTAAAGTATTCGTTTGCTCGCTTCTTCTCGGCTTTAGTTCTAGGGTCGCTAAATCCGACTTTCGGCAAGACGTCCTCAAAGAGTGTCTTTTCGAACAGGTATCGGGCTCTGTCCTCCCCAAGGTCGGCAGCTGTTTTACCATCCCATTGCAGATCAGAGTAACGTCGATACTTAATAATTGGAGTATTCGCGAGCGTTACTAGCCCACGGTTTTTATCGCACTTCTCAACAGAGCGCATGATTATATTTCGCTCTTTGCTATACCCCCACTTCGGATCAAGCTCATTTGGAATGACTACAGCGTGTCTCGCCGGACTGACGTTAGCCTTGTGCAGAATCCCAAGATGGGTTGCGCAGATGTTTAGGTAGTTCGCCACAGAGTGCATGTCAGTCCTGTTCATTTTCGTAGGGATTACAATCAGGTCTGCTGCTGTGAACGAATAGAGAGTCTCAGGTCTAATCGCGGCCTTGGTTGATCCAGGCACTATGTCATCATCGGGGCGACTATCATTTGGATCTTTTGCCGTTCCTGGCGGTGAGTCCACAACCACAAAATCATACCCTTCCGCCAGCTTCATCACTTCATCACGATCGAGCCTTTTTGTCTGGAAGTGATAATCAAATGAAGGAGTTCCAACGAACTTTATCCTGAGTCGGTGAGCATCTGAAATCGAGCCTTGAGTATCTTGCTCGATAAGCAGCACCTTCTTACCATACCGGTGAAGTGTCCCTGCTGCGTGAATCGAAAAGGTCGTTTTACCCGCTCCCCCTTTCTTGTTCCCAACCACGATGATTTTTGCTTGGGTGTCCATATTACCTTCCTGTTGCATTGGTAGCGAAAAACTTGTTTACACATTCTGCACTTTTTTGATTGAGGTGCAACAATTTCCTAACCATTCCACCACTACCATTCACAATCGCGCCCTCTTTTTAGTCTGTGTAACCTGTTGCCCTCCACTGTGATCACCATCATACTTCCGCATTCAGACCACCCATTCTGAGCCCAATTTTAACCGTTAAAATCGCACATCAAAGCCCCAGCAGATAGCACTCAAAATCAAGGTTTGACAAGCCTGATTTTCACGGTTAAACTGCCGTTACGGTTCAAGCACGATATATAAATTATATATTATTTATAAATAAATATAATTATTTATAAAAATTATTAGGAGATCGGCCAAAAATTCGCCCCTAGGGGACTTTTCATGGATTCGGAGCATTTGAAAACTGGTAAAAATTTCATGTTTTTCGCACTCCCTTTGTCGTCTTTTGGCATCGATCTAATCGTCAAAAAAATTGCAAGAAATTCCACATTTTCTGGAGCATAGAGTGAGCAAGATAGGGATTGCACTTTTCGCCGACCCAAAGCGTCCTTCCGATGGTTATGCATGTGAAGATGGCGAATCAACCGAGATTGGTGGAACGCACGAGCTTTCTACAGATGTGCTGTGGGTCACGAACATCAGGCCATACGACTTCATCCAAGGTGGGTATGGGCAGCTTCGTCATTTGCGGAGTTCTAATTTTTTTCGTATCGATCTTGGCTACCTAATCCGTGAGTGGGGTCTTGAGGGAGATCTTTCTGAGGCAGCTGAATACCTCTTTGCCGTTTTAAATCGCGCTCTTTTTGTTATCCAGGATCGAAACCCGGTTGAACCACGAGACGCAAGGATTGGGATTCGAAACGCCCTTTCTGAGATTGTCGTTCCTGACTCAATTACTGAGCCGCTCATGGGTAACCTTGAAATCAACACTGCGGTAGCTCAGAGCATTCAGTACAACCAGGGCCGAGCTAGCGCCTCAAGGATACCCGCTGGTTCGAAAATCCATTCATTCGTTGTACCGAGAAGTGCTCTAGCCTCATTCCTCATGTCTAGGCGACTCCCCTCTTCTAAGGGGTGGCAGCCAATTACAATTAAAGCGGGAGTTCTTCGGATTGGCTCAGCCAATGGCAGAAGTGCAAACGACCCTTCTTCCGAAGAGTCGTTTAATAAGATGTTGGAACTGGCTGATAAAAAAACTTTTTTCCTTGATATAGACGTGAGGGAAATAGATAGGAGGTTTGCCAATCATAAAAGTTTTGGCGTGGGTGACCGGACAAGCAGACATTTCGCGTGTATTGAAGAAGTTGCCGAAATGTCCAGCTATTCGATCGTTGATGTACGAGGAGGGTGGGTCTGTGACAAATATGAAGAGCCCCTTCCCCACCCTGATATGCCTGATGAGTTTAGTGCCGGCAGAAGTGTGGCCAATGAAATTTACTCTCTCGCAATTGCCTCCAATAAGGATGCCAACAAGCCCTCACCCTGGACGGCATACCTTCGGTGTGCTGAGCGCATAGTCCTTGGTAGGGCTGCTGACCAGTTTGCACGCCATGGGTTCATTGTTGGTAGTTACGGTACTGGGCGTGTGAATGTATTCCTTAGATCTGCTGAGCATGCTAAGGCGTCCGAGTTGGCATTATCGCTAGGACTTCTCCCGCCATTCTCACTACTAAATCAACCTTTATCACCTAGTCAGGTTGCCTTTAAGCCGAAGTTATATTATCGTGACGACATTGTTGATGGTCTCCTTGGTTTAACTGATTTCATCGACTGTCTCGAGTCGGATTGGCTTAGGATGTTTGTTACAGGAGCGGCTCTTAAAGGCGAAAACCCATCAAGGGTTCAGCTGGAATTAGACGCCCTACTCGATCTTCCCGAAGACCGCCGATTAGCCTCTTTTGAGGCGCTGGTGATAAAACACATTCAGGACGTACCTGAAACTGTAACCCCAGACACCGAAGACAGCGATGAGAGTGACGATGGTCTTACTTTTTAATGTCTGGACTCAAACAGTTCTTCGCGAAAACACTCTCTCTTACCGCCTATGACCTTTGCGATCTGCAGGCGGTCGAGAACGACCACACCTTCGTAACAGCTGACGGATACTACTGTTCAGCAATCTCTCTGGATGGTGCAAAAACACACCTCGGAGAGAGCGAGCATCCCAAGGCGGTCCAAAAGCTAAACGATCGCCTCAATGCTTCATTTAAGTCTCCAGGCCATCAGATCCAAATTGTCTTCATACAGGATCCCGAGGAAGGCGGTGCCTACGTTGCGAAAAAACAGGTTGATGAGCTCAGGTTTGTAGCAAATCGGCTCTCTCTCAACATTGAGCCAATATTGAAGGAGAGAGAGAGCATTTGGCGGCAAAAGCGCGTTCCCTTTGAAGCTTGCTATGTGGTTGTGAAGACATCCTTGGCTGCCTTTTCGAAGGCTGACCAGGATCGTGCTATCAAAGAGAGGGAATTAACACCTTTTGTTGTGATGGGTCAGGACCCTCGGAGGGGGTACAAAAGGCTTCTCGCAAAGCACTCATCCTTTGTTAAAAACCTGGCTGCTGCTTTTGCCGACGTTTGCGTTGCGGAGCCGATGACTGTTCATCAACTAGCTAGAGCAATCAATACTTTTATCACGGGCCGCTACGACGATCGTTTTCAGTTGAGGCAAACCCAGAGCAAAAAAGCTGTTCCACCACGGCTTCAGGTGTCAAAAGAGAATCCCTCTGACCCTACCCCACTCTCACAACCGCCAATCGCATTCCAGTTTTGGACAGAAAGGCCTAAAGAGCTTGATGATGAGGAATCTCTGGTTAAGTGCCACAACAGGTACATCGCACCCATCCAAATTGAAACTTGGTCCGACAGGCCTCAACCCTTCACGGAGCTCGTAAGTAGAATTGAGCGAAGAATGCCTTTTGCGGCAAGTTTCACCTTCCAGACAGGGAAGGACCAGGTTAGAACTTTCCTGAACAGTAGCCACCGGATGGCGATGCTCGCGAAGATGTTCAATAAGGCTAATGGTGAGCAGGCCTCGGCAGCGACAATTTTACGGGATTACCTCGTTGGTAACGAGGCAAACGCGCTAAAGGGACATCTCACTCTATCAACATGGGCAAAGAGTAAGGACCTATGTCTAACTCGAAAAGAGGAGCTTTCTTCGGCTGTTAGCTCCTGGTGTGGCCTGAGACCAGTCGAATTTCTTGACGACCCTGTGCGGCTTTGGATTGAGGGCATCCCCGGAATGGCGCGGAAGCCTGTAAGCATACCGTCCGCAATTCGTCTCAAAGACGCCTTGGCTTATCTCCCGATCGACAGGCCTGCATCATTTTTTAAAAGTGGTGCCATGCCCTTGTTTTCAACTGATTACAAGCCAATGCCGTTCATGATGGGTGCGCCATTTCAAACAACTTGGAATAACAATTGGTTCGCACCCCCAGGGTCGGGTAAATCTGTAGGTCTTTTTGGTTCAACGCTAGCTCTGCTACTGAGTGAAGAGAACAAGCAACTTCCCAAGCAGGTGTTCCTTGACGTCGGTCATGCAGGTGTCGGCCTCGTTAAACTGTTTAAATCAATTTTGGGCCCTGAGCGGGCTCACCGGGCTCATTACTTCACAATGCGGAATGACGGGAAGACCTTCATTAACCCATTTGACACGATGACCTGCAATCGCTACCCAACGGACCAGGAGAAGCAAGACCTTATCAGTCTGCTTGGAATCATCTTCGCTACGGAGGATGGAGCTGACTCAAAGTACCTTGAGCTAATCATCCCAGACCTGATCAATAAGATGTACGAGCTCCGGTCAGACCGATCAGGAGGCAAGGGTGACCCAGCGGTTTATAAAAGGCATCAGGATGCTGAAATCGATGCTCGACTAGATGAAGGGGATATCAAGCTTGATGAGCAACCGCTGTGGTGGGAGATAGCGGATGCTCTACTGTACGCCGGCGAATATCGACTTGCTAACCGTGCGACGCGCCAAGCGGTGCCACTACTGCGGGATATCAACACCATCATTGCGAAAGATGATGACCTCAAACGGAAATTTGCGGACGTAACCATTGGCTCGGTGCCGCTCCTCGAATACATCCGTATTTTCACCGAATCAACAATTAGCAATGTCGTGCTTCTGAATGCGCCGACGAACATTGATCTGACTGAAACCGACTTGCTGGTGGTCAACCTTGCGGACGTCGTTTCTACGGATGATGCGACAGGCCGTAAACAGTCAGCGACGATGTTTATGCTTGCGATGGTGGCGGGTGCGCGAGAGTTCTTCCAAACACCTGAGGTTGTTAAATCGCCGGTCTTTTCAGATGACCCCGCAGTGAAGTCGTACCACCTTGAGCGGTTGAAGGCGAATTTCAACACAAAGCGTCACCTGATCCTTGATGAGTATCATCAGTTCAACAGCATCCCATCGCTTGATAACCGCATCATCAGCGCACGGCGCAAAGGGCGAAAGAACAATCTGATCATCTCTCTTGCCACCCAGTACGACTATCACGTCACTGAGGAGCAGCGAGAGATTGCTACCAACACGTTCTTTATGTCTGCCAATGACCGTCCTGAGATGAACAGTAGGCAGGACCGATACAAATTCTCAGACGACATCAAAGAGTACGCCCTGAAAGAGCAGCGCGGGCCCGGGACGATGCTGCATTTTGCCAAGAAAAAAGAAAACTCCACATGGCAGGTTTGTCGCGATGTTAAAGGCCCGATGGAGCTTTGGGCTTTTTCAAGCACAAACTCAGATCTCGACCTGAGGGATGCGCTGGAAGACAAAGTTGGATTCTGGGAAGCATGCCGAATCCTTGGGGAAAACTTCCCTGGAGGCAGTATTGGCGACTTCCATCATAAGTTCACCAGATATGTTCAAGCCACGTTTAAAGATCCAGAAGCGACTAAGCGCTGGCACCAAATTCTTGCAAAGAAAATCTTGATGGAGCCGGACTCCTGGCGGCTCTCTATTTCGGAGGAAATTGAATGAATCGCATGTTGATTGGCGCAGCTCTGGCCATATCCGGAGTTCTTACCCTTACAGGTTGTGCATCCAATGAGCCTGTTGCGCAGGCGTCAGTTGCATCCTCGAACCTTCAGGAATCAATGGATCGTGTTGAAGTTGAGATCGTCGATGAACTGCGATTGTTGGCGAAGCTCAGAGATGAAGAAAGAAAGAAGCGGCTGACAGAAGAGGAAAAACAGCAACGGATCCTCCAGGCCCAGGACGAGCGAGTACCTCCTGAGTTCAAGCAGCACGCCTCAATGAGCGTGCCTCCGAAAGATGCCCACGAAGTCTGCACGTTGCTCGCTGATGCCGTTGAATATGAGAGCACAGTTGAGGGGCCGATTCCGCGCCGGCCTATTTGGGTAAGGATCAATATTCGTGACGAGCCATTGTACTCAGCAGTCATGGATCTTGGTCGTCAGACTGGCTCGGCATTCACCATGGAAATTTACCCTTTAAGCAAGCTTGTTCGCTGTGTGTACAACAGGGAGATAAACGAGTGATGCGTCGGTTGCTGTTTACTTCGATTTGCGCGGCTTTCCTGGCTGCTCAAGGTGCGAGTGCAAGCAATCTTGAGCGGATAGACGCGCCAAATTCGCTGAATGATCTTGTCAATCTTTCGAGCGATTACATGTCTGACGAGAAGTCCTCAGATGATGCTTCGGCTGACTTACGCTTGCGGGCTATGAGGCAGGCAGCTGAAGCTGTCGGTGTTCAGAAAGGCTACGCGCATAGGATGAATGAATACCATGACTTGCTGATGGAGCAGGAGGATCGCTACGACGAAAACTTCGACTTCCGGCAACTGATGGAACTGGTTCCCGGCGACTATGACAACGAAGTTCGTTTGTATCGACTGCCAGCGGTTATCCAGGAGGCGCGGAATTACATTGAAGGTGATGACTCGTTTCTTACCGTAACGGGGACGCACTACAAGATTCTGAAAAATACCCGATTAACGACAGTGCCTCCAACATGGCGCGACTATCTGCTGACTACAACAAACCTTGAAGCCAACAACCCGGCTCGATCAATCCTGCCATCCGCTGACGATGAACGGGAACGCGAAATTTGGTCCACGCACGTCCTGCGCGGATGGAAGAGGGGGCTTAGCCAGGCAGATCAGGAAATTCAGTTGAGGATTTCTCGGTTTCGCCGTGATTTTGTAGGAATGGTTCGCTATTTGCGATTGCTCGAGCAGGAGTTGATTGATCCTGACTACATCGCTGTTCAGAACCAGATGGTCACCGGGGGAGGTGATCGTCTTGCTATTGATAAGACCACCTACCAGATAACAGCCCCAGCTCAATTCAACACTGAACATGAGCGGTGGAGAGCGGATGTTCTCGACCCGCGAGAAAGTTTCCGAGAGATTCCAATCGAAGAACTGGATTACGAGGTATACCGTGAGTCTAAGTGATACTGGCCCCCGTTTTGATCCTGAGCTTTTTGTTCCTGAGCAGATACCGAATGTTTCTACGGGCGATCAGGTACAGACGATGCTTCGTCATGCTCATGAGCTTGGCGCTAGCGATATTTTCTTCACCACGGACGTTGAGCCCTCAATGGATCTGCATGGACGTAAAAAAGTGCTGATTCCGAGGCCGCTATCTCAGCATGAAATGGATACGGTTTTAACGGAAGTCGCCGGCCGGGGGTCAGATGCCGTTTTGATGGGGGGCAAGAAGAAAGAGTTTTCCTACCCGGTGCAAATCGGAAGAGGGAAATACATTCGCTTCCGGGGAAGCGCTGTACCCGCAAGGATCAGTGACACCATCGGCTACCGGATTACTCTGCGTACGATTCCAGGGACGATACCTTCTGTTGAAGATCTCGATATCGAACCTGAGATCGTTGAACAGTTCATGAATTTCCGCAAAGGCCTGATCATTGTTATCGGTGCGACCGGTACCGGTAAAAGTACAACCCTAGCAGCGCTTCTGCATCACAAGCTGTCTCAGCCTGATGCGAACATGAATATGCTGACCTGGGAAAACCCGATCGAATTCGTCTATCCCCTGGCTTACCCCTCCAGTCTGTGTCTTCAGCGTGAAATCGGCCGTGAGTGCGACAGCTTTGTTCAGGGCCTCATGGATAGCCTTCGCCAGACACCTACGCACTCGTTGGTAGGTGAGATCCGGACTCGTGACGAAATTGAGCTTGCTTTGATGGCCGCCAACACAGGGCAGGGCGTTGTAACCACAACCCACGCCAACAATGTTGCTATGGCTGCCCGGCGCCTGATTACGCCTTTCGATGACTCCCAGAAGGCAGTTATTCAAGGTGACCTGTTTGACCTTGGTCAGCTTTTCCTCGCCCAGGACCTCCTGCCCACAGTCGACGGTAAGCGCTGTGCAATCCGTGAATATGTGATCATGACTTCTGAGATCCGGGAGCGACTGGCAACCGCTAAGAACATCACATCAGAGATGATGAAAGTTCTCTGCGAGGAAGGTGTCACCTTTGAAAAGTCGGCAAGAAAGCGACTGGAAGAGGGGAAGATCACTGAAAAGCAATATGAGCGCGTAGCACGCCCGTATCGAGCATTTTTGTAAGGGCGGGAAAACTGATGGACGACATCGATAGCTACGTTGCTCACTCCCGCAAGAAAAGGCTGTTCTTGGGACTGCCTTTCTCCGCAATGACTCCCATTGTTCTGTGCTTTTTCCTTCCTTGGTTCTTGGGGTGGGTAAGCGTTGTAGCGATGCTTGTTTGGGTCCTTTTTCTGAAATACACAGACTCAAAAGGCTATTCGTTCTTTGGCTACTACCGCCGCAAATTGCGCCGTTGGGCGGGGGGTTACACTGCCCGACCAAGAACGCACATAAACATTGACTATTAGTTGAAGTAAAAGTAGCATTTAGTTGTTAAATCAATTTTTCTGGTGAGACAAATGAACAACACCGCACGCAGCTTGTCGCTGGTTTTGATTTCGGCCTTCGGGACCGCTCACGCCGGCGTCTATATATCCCCGCTGGATGCTGACGGTTCCGTTGAGTTTACTGAGGAGCCGATGTACATCGAAATGGACTCTAAGCGTGTCCAAACCTTTCTCCCAAAGAACCAGTCTGAGACTCAAGACAAGAATATTCCTATGACCGGTAGTGACCGGTTGAGTGTTGAGTCCTCCGAGTCCAGCGATGAAATGAGTCGTGGCGCCGGTGTACCGATGCGCCAGGCTGTTCAGGCTGTTTTGCCAGATGAAGAGTGGGCTGTGAACTTTGATGGCAGTGTCAGCCCGCGTGAGCCAGCTGTTTGGGCCACTAAGGGTGACTGGCAGGACATTCTTCGCGACATCTCAAAGCGCAACGACGTTTCAATTGCAGTGAACGAAGAAAGCAAGGTTGTGGGTGTTTCCCGAGATCCGGGTTATGCCCGCTTGCTGTCCGCTGCTGATGCGGATGTCGAAGGGCTTCGTGCGGCCCGCGAGGCAGGTGTTCCAGCGGCAGATCGCAACATCGGCCAGATGAAGGCCGGCGACAAAATCTGGTACATCAGCCAGGACCTCACCGTTCGTGAAAATCTCCAGTCATGGGCTGAGCGTGCTGAATGGTATATCGATTGGGATTATCCATCAGATTACACCATGGCAGCCCCGGCTCAGTTCGTCGGAACCTTTAAAGAAGCAGCTCGCGAGTTGATGTATGCGCTTTCAGATGCCGGGTATCCGATCGGCGCGGAAGTGAACAGCAAAAACCGAGTTCTGAGAATCCGGGGTATCAAATGATGAAGCAGTTTCCTTTTATTGCAGCCCTTGCAGCTACCTTTCTGGTGGGCTGCTCCAGCCTGGGCGTTGAGGATAGTCGTCAGCAAAGTGCGCAGGACAATGCCAAGCGATCTGCAGTCGAGGCAGAGGTTGCAATTGATAACGCCGGCGCCCATCGCCATCGAGAAGCTTTCCGTGAAGTCGACCGCTATTGGCTGGGTTCTCCCTCTGAAGTTGAGCTAAGCGATCCGGTGCCTGAGGAACTGGAGCGCAGCCTGACTTACTCTTCATTTTCTCCGATGAGCATTCAGGAGATTGCGAAGCTTGTGACCGAAGTGACGGGTCTCCAGACCCGTGTTGCGGAAGATGTCATTCGTCCTCTGCCGAGCGGATCTGCACCGCAACTGGACCAGAATGGTGCTCCCATTATGGCTTCTCGCTGGAGCGAAGATGTCGAGTTGATGGGAACCGGCCGCGAGCGCATCACATTCGACGTTGATGGTACTGTTGAGGATCTTCTGAACCTCGTTTCCAGTCGCTTCAATATCGCATGGCGGGTTGATGATGGTGTTGTGATTTTCCATCGCTACGTCACTAAATCTTTTGCTCTCAACATCATTGATGAGCGCCTGGAAACAACCACTGAGTCAGGCGAGTCGAGCCAAGAGACAGGCGGCACTGAAAGTGTTAACAGTGAAATTGCCAAGAACGTATACAGCGATGTAATGGACCTGATGGCTGGTTTGATGTCGGATGCTGGCGTGATTACCCGGTCGCCTTCAACCAGCTCATTTACCGTCACGGACACCAAGGACGTCATCGATGCTATTTCCCGCGAAGTTGAGCGCGTTAACGAAGATCTGACGCGCCAGGTGGCCCTGAACGTCCGCATTTACTCTATATCCGATGTGGATAATGAAGAGTTCGAGTTTTCGCTCGATCTTCTGTACACCGGCATGGAGTCCTCGGCTCAGATTCAGAAAATTTCAGATCCCATTGGTGACATCGCAGGCATCAACTTTAACGGCGCCTACCTGATGGGCAACTGGGCTGGTTCGAACATCAACTATGACAATGTAGCCCTTAAAGAAAACGTAGCGATTGTCACCAGGGCTACCAACATCACTACCAACAACCGCACGGTGCCCCTGGAAACCGCGAGAATCACCAACTACATCTCTTCTGTAACCACTTCCCGCTCAGATCTCTCTGGTGGGATTGATACAGAGATCGAGCAGGACAAGGTTGTAACTGGCTTGAATATGCAGGTTACACCCAAGATCCTCGCTGATGACCGGATTCTGGTTCACTACAGCATCAACATCACTGACTTGGTATCGCTGTTTGAGCGCCAGATTAACGAAGCGAGTGTTCAGCAGCCGGACATTACGCGCCGGAAAATCATCAACCAGGCAATCATGCGTAGTGGTTCCACGCTCGTTCTTACCGGGCTCCACGTTAAGAACGACGAGTACAAGGATTCCGGCTCCTTCTGGCCCAACTTCAAGCTCTTTGGCGGAAGTCGCCGCGACAATGCCAACCGTGAGATGGCTGTGATCATGATCACTCCGGTTCTGCTTGGCAACTCTGTAGGAGAGCCTCGCGCATGATTCGACTGCTCGACATAAACGGTCATGTCGCAGTCGCTGGTCTAACATGGGCCAGCTTAGCGGGCTCGACAACGAAAGGTATCGACGCCAAAGAGCGGGCGATGGACTTCGAGGGCGTCGTATACCTGAAAGGGAAGGGCGCTAAAGGGAGCAAGAAGCGCGGAAACGCTGGCTACCTAGCCGCAGGCTATGCCGAAAGTGAGCAAGTTCTTCGAAGCGCTGACTCAGTTGAGCAAGGGGATATCCTCAAGCAGCCTTCGCTCATGCTTTGGCTTATCGAAGAGGCTAAAAAGCAGGGCGTTGGCTATAGCGAAGAGTCCGGTGTAAATGGCGTCTTTAAACTCGACTTGGGCAATGGTGAATGCTGGATTGGTGCTGTTCGCGAATCACGCCCACTTGCGTTTGTGGAGAGTGACTGGGTTGGTAGCGATGAGGTGTTGGAGAAGAACCTCCAAGCACTGATCGGCAGTTGTGAACCGGTATTCGGTGACGTCGAGGTTTTCGAGATCTCTGTAGACGACTTCTTTGAGGGCAAGCCGTCAAAGAAAGTCGGTGTTCTGGTAAAAAGCCGAAGCTCCACGGCCGCAACCGCGATTCAACTGGTTATCGTTTTTGCGTTACTTGGTGGGATCGCATGGTTCATGTACCAAATCTTCCTGGCAGAACCTGAGCGGGTAACTCCCAGGGGGCCTTCAGAGTCCGAACTTAGGCGCGATGCTCTCAATGCTTACCAGCAGGCCATGCAAAGCGATTTCGGTTACGTCGACTCTTTGGAGGCGTACGATCGCGTTATGACGGTGACTCAAGACGTTCCGGTTGCGGTTGAGTCCTGGTCCTTCATTGCTGCTAACTGCGGGGCATCTTCATCTGAGTGCGTTTTCAAATTTGAATCTCCGGGTTATGGGCTCCCCAGCAGTTTGGAGTCTGCTCTCGGCACGGGAGTTCAGGTCAATCTTGGGGGCAGGGAGGCGCTCTATCGTAAGCCTGTGTCCTTCGTCAAAAGCTTGCCAGAAGACTTCTCTGTACCGGGCTCAGATGCTGTGAGATCGCAACTTCTTGACAGGGCAGCATTCCTCAGAAGCCCTGCCTTGGAATTGAATGTTGAGCTCTCAGCGTTTGAGAAGGTCACGATCGATAACAGTTCATTTCTCCGCGGTTCCACTTTCACTGCCGAGTATCAAAAAGGCGCTCTTTCGGTGAGTGGACCTCTGGGGCTACTGGAAGTGGCTGCAGATCAGCTTTCTATGCCAGGCGTTCTGGTAACTGAGATTGTCATAAACAACGAAGAATTTGCGATGCGAGGACACTATGCATTCCAGTAAAGCAGCCTTAGTGGCGTCAATTTTCGCCTTTGCCTTCAGTACTTCTTTGTTCGCACAGCAGTCGCCACAGGCGAGACTGAGCGTTGCTGAGAAGATTGAGATGGCTCAGCGGATCAATGATGAAAAATTGCGCTCAGAGCTTGCGGCGCAGGAATCTGAGCGTCTCTCAGCTGAAAACGAAGTTATTCGCATGCAGATTCAGTTGCGTGAGTTGCGCTCACAGAAGGAAACCTCTCTCACTGATATCGAGAAGATGAAGCAAGAGCTTCAGCGATATCAGAGACTGCTGGCTAACAGTGCCACAACCGGCCAAAGAACGGAGACAACTGTTTCACCTCGTTCTCAGGTTACGACCGAACCACCTCTCAACATGAGGCTGCTTAATGTCCTGAAAGGTGAGGGGATCTCAACAAGAGCAAGGGTTGTCGTTCTGGGAGACAACGGTGCTTCCCAGGGCGAGTTTCAAGTTAAGGAAGGTAGCAGCATTCAGGGTTGGACTATCGAATCAATCAACCAGAACACAATTCAAGTTACCAAGAACGGTGAATCCTACACCTACGGTAGCGATGGAATGATGTAAGCCGATGTCCAGCGGAGCATTTGAAATGAGTGACAGGCCAACGAAGAAGCGCATTGTTGTTAAGACAAGGGCAGGCAAGAAGCCTGAGCCCTCGCTGTCTGTCGTTGGCGGTCGCTCTGTTGATGCACAAAAATCAGCACCGAAAGTTGCGTCAACAACAAGGTCGGGCGTCAAGCGGTACACCTCTCTTGCAGAAATTGCGACTCCCGAAAAGTTGCTCTCGATTCGGGTTTCGGATGTAAAGAATAGCTCGGGCGATGAGAAGCGGCCCTACATCATTTCAGATTCTGTTGCCGATAAGGCGGTTGTCTTCCAGGCGAGTAACGGGTCGCTTTGGCTTCTGAAATCTGATGCTATCAGCGCTGAGGAAGTAGAAGATCTTGCGTTTACTGAGGGTAAAGTCAAAACCTCAGGTAGAAGTTTTACTATTGCTATTTTGCCGGATGCGCTCTTTCAGGAGTTCCACGCACAATTAAAGGAACAACACCGGCGCAAACTAAGCGCGGCACCAAGTGATCAACATGTCCAGTTTGAGTCGCTTGTCGAGGATGCAGTCGCTAATGGTGTCTCGGACATCCATATCACGGTTGCCCGGGGCAAGGTCACTGTTGAATATCGGATTGACTCTCGAAACGTAGAAATCACCAAATTCAGCTGGTCTATTTCAGTCGAGCAAACTTTCAAGTTTATCCGTTCAGTATTCAACACGATCACCCAGGCAACTGAGGATGGTTTTAACTCCCGCATCCCTCAGGATGCTTCGATTATCCACCCGATCAAGGGTAAGAATTACCAGCTCCGCTATGCTCACGACAACGTAGAAGGCGATGGCATTCACGTTGTTCTGCGTGTTCTCGATGACCTCAGTGATGGTGGTGAAAATGCTGAGGGTAGCTTCGTGCCTCTCACTAAGCTGGGGCTCTACGAGGACGAGGAAGCGTTAATCCTTCGAATGATGGAGCATCCCTACGGATTCTTGTGCGTCTCCGGTACGACCGGCTCTGGTAAATCCACGATGCTCAAAAACATCATCGGTGGGTACGCATACCGGAACCCCGGGAAGAACATCATCACAGTCGAGAACCCGGTTGAATATCGCATCTATAACGCGAAGCAAACATCAGTTTCTTCGCCTGAGAAGATGGCGGCACACCTGGTCTCAGCCCTTCGTCGCGATCCAGATAGCATCCTGATCGGGGAAATTCGTGACAGAGAGAGCGCAAAGGTAACGGTTGAAGCCACCCAGACAGGTCACTTCGTCTGGTCCACTTTGCATGCTTCAAATGCACTCGCCCAGATTGCTCGCCTTGAGGACATTGGCATTTCGCGACTTACTCTTGCTGCACCTGAGTTTATTGCCGGGATGCTCCATCTGGCTCTGGCCCGGAAGGTATGCACGCATTGCCGCATCCACGTCAAGGATGCTTTCCAGCGTGATTTGATCTCAAAGGAGCGGTTTGAGCGAGTAAAGAAGGCAGTTTCACACCAGATTGATACCGTCTATGTGGCTAATCCCAGCGGTTGTGCGAAGTGTTCGAATCAAGCTGATGATGGCAAGCCAGATGTTAACGCCGGTTTTAAAGGTCGGATGTCGGTTCCTGAGATGGTCCTTCCAAACATGAAAATCCTCAATGCCATTAAGCAGGGTGATGATCTGGCTGCATACCAGGCATGGCGGGAGAGCGGAGGTATAACGATCCAGGAGTCAGCAATTCGTCGGATGAAGGATGGTTTCATCTGTGCAAATGAGATCGAAGCCCAGTTCAAGCGGCTTGATCATGACGAAGAATTCTACATTTGAGGTCATGATGGACTTAGCAACATTTTTCCCATTCCTGTCAAAGTCCTCCGCTCGGCGTAAGTCTCACCCGAAGCTGAAGGGCAATATGAAGCAAGAGATTTATTCTCAACTCGGGTCCTTCATTGAGGATGGCTTTACGCCTTACCGGACGGCCGAGGCTCTTGCAATCGAATATGGCCGTGATCCTCGTGATAAGCGTGGTCAGTTCTATCGGTATCTGACCAGGCAACTAAAAGAAGGTGATGAGATTGCTAAAGCTTTGCGGGGCGTCGTGCCAGAAACCGATCTTTTTGTTCTTGAGTCAGCCGAACAGACTGGAAGACTGGCCGAGGGCTTCGAGCGGCTTGTGTTTTTTAATCAGCAATCTGCCGTCTTGAAAGCAAAAATGTCTTCATTGTTTAAGCCGCTTGCAATGGCTGGTGCTGCCCTTGGAATTCTTTACGGCTTCGCAACGGGCGTACTTCCGGGTTTCACAACAATGGTTCCAGAAGATGAGTGGGGTGCTGGAACAACCAGCCTGATCGCCATGGGTGAATGGCTTGAGATCTACACTTTACCGATTCTACTGGGTGTTGTGGTTTATTTCGTTGTCTCGTTTGCCATGCTAACGAGGCTTTCAAACCCAATTCGTGACAAATATCTAAATCGATTCCTACCTCCCTGGAATTTCTATCAGATATTCACCTCCAACAGCTTTCTTCTCACACTTGGCACCATGATGGAGTCGAAAATCCGTCTGAGTCAGGCTCTACCCATGATTAAAGAATACTCAGGACCCTACTTGGCGAATCATATTGACGAAATGGAACAGGCAGTAAAGGAGGGTGCGACCGATGGTGCGGCTGTAGCTACGGACCTATTTGATCGTGAGAGCAAGTTGCTTCTGCGAGTCTATGGTCGAGGTAATCAATTCGAAACACAGGTTCAGAAGATAGCAAAAAGAAGCATGGATGCAGCAATGCAGCGAATCGACAAGATAGTTGAGGCTGCAAATACGGCAATGAAAATTGTCATCGCCGGAATCATTATTTGGATAGTTAGCGGTATCGGAGGTGTTGTCCTCCCGATGATTTCAAACATGAACATGGGCGCCTAACCCTAAACACACTCAGTCTTTGATTCATAAAAGCGAAAGGTAGTAAACATGAAACAAATGCAGTCAATCTCAAAAGCAAAAGGCTTCTCACTGATCGAATTGATCATTGTTCTGGCTGTAATTGGCCTTTTGGCCAGCGGCCTGTATTTCGCCAAAGAAAGGTTGTTTGGCTCTGTTGATGCACAGGAAGAAGCCACAACCTACCTGCAGATGATTGGTACAGTGCAAGAAGGGTTTTCCCTTGCTTCCAGTTACGCTAATGCTGATGTTGCTTGGCTCATTGGTTCTGGACAGGTACCTCCCGAGTGGATTGCCGGTACCGAGATTCGTAACAACTTCAACGGTATTGTTGATATCGGCCCCACCGGCGCCGGCAACCGGCAGTTGCTTCTTACTTCAGAAGATCTGACCAGCGAAGCGTGCCAGCAAATCGTGCGGATCATCGCTCGAGAGTCGGTGACAATGGGTACCAACGCATCCAACACCAATATCAAGGCGGATCCGTCAGACGAGTACGATCCGACTGCGGTGCAGGCTGCATGTAACGCAACTGATCCCGTTGACCTGAACATCGTCGCTAACTAAGAGGACTGCCGTGAGTATGGGTTTCCACGATAGAAAGATGCAACGAGGTTTCTCGATCCTGGAGCTGCTGATCGTATTAGCGGTCAGCGGTACCATACTCACGCTTATCGCCAATGTAGTTGAGCGTTACCGTGAAAAAGACGCGATGTCAGAACTTGGCGGCGAGATCGCCATCGTGGCAAACGCCGTCACCGCCTACGTCTTTGACCAGGGCCCTCTGGTACCGGTCGGACCAACGACCTATAACGGGGTGGATTGGCTGCGCGACAGTACCTGTGGAGGCCCTGCCACAACAGCACCAGGTGAAGGATACCTTTCGTGTAACTTCCGGGCCGATCTGGCGCCTAAATACGGACTGGCTTACCAAACAGTAGTTACTCGTAACGCAGCCGCAAACAACCTCGTGACTGCAAATATTAATCTGGCTGGCGCTCCCGTTCAGTATGGTGGCGAGAATCGTCCGGACCTTTCCGGTACTGCAATGAGGATCGCAAAGGGCAGGTACGCCAATACCTCAACCAAACAAATCAGCGATGCAACACTAGACCTCTACATTGATTACCAATATGACCCGCTGACTGGCGCAATGACTGTTGTTGTTGATAATGCAAGTGATGGTTCTGACCCCTGGTTATCAATTACCGGGCAGAATTCAATGCAGGCTGACCTTGATATGGGTGATGGTACCAATGACCTTGTAGATGCTAACGATGTGTTCTGGGGCGGCACTCCCACCGGGCTTGAAGCTGCGAATAATACGCAGAGCGCACTTCTTGCTGATAATGGCGCTGGTAGCACTGCAATCAGGCTTAATGGTCGTGGTGGATCTGGCTCCGAGATCTTCTTTATCCGAGATGGCAGCGAAACCACGTTTAACGTGCGCATTGCAAACCAGGCAGACGGTGAGCTTCTGCTTGAAGCCTCAAATGGTGTTGCCGTAGACGCGCCTGTGCTCGATCTGATTGGTGGGGCAGGTAACGGTCAAATCGCTTCGGATGATTTCTATTCGAAGCAACGTGGTCGAACGCTTAACCAGGCGGTTACTGACGTCTATATGGCCAATCACGATCAGCTGATACCGAAGCCTACATGCCCGACCGGACTGAACCCTACCATCTACACCGCAGTTTCTCGGTTTGCAGGTGTTGATCGTTCAACGCCAAACCAGCTGAATAACATAGCAGCGTTTCAGGCATTGGCGGTTGATTCAGGTGCATCGTGGAGAATCGTTTTGGAAGGCATTGTTCAGGACCAGGGCACAATCGTCCCACCAGATGACTTGGCTGCTGTTATGGCAGTAACAAAGTGCTCGTAATCTGCTTGACTTGCACCTCACGTTAACATGTTGTTACGTGGGGTATGATGTTTTTCCTTCTCATTTGTCTGACACACAACGATAATTGAGTTTAGGTTAGTAAATGTAGGAGCAACCAATGAAGAAGTTTCTCGCTGTCCTTTCAGCATCTTTTATTCTCTCAGCGTCGACTCTTGTCGTTGCTGAACCGCGTTTCTCAGTGAACCGCTCAGGCGGTGTTGATGCATCGGGCGCCAATACTGACGGTAGTTTACAGGGGTATAGAAGCGGCTCATTTGCTGACCTGGCAACACTCAACGCTCCGACAGTTGACCTTTCACAAATTCAGAATGAAATCACTAACATTCAAAATCAGGTGAGTAGCAACGTCACCACCATGAATCAGCTGGTTAACCGTATTGATAACGCTGAGAATGCTGCTTCGACGGCGCAATCCACAGCTAACGGTGCCAGATCCCGTGCCGACCAGGCATACAGTCTCGCAAACCAAGCCTTATCCCGAGCTAACTCGGCCTACAGTCGCGCTGACTCTGCTTATAGCAAAGCCAGTAGCGCTCAATCGACGGCCTCCTCTGCGTACACCATGGCTTCGGACTCATCGAATCCAACATTTAGTCTAAGAACGTACTCAACTTGGTCCAATAATTGCAAAACTAAAAAAACAGACCTCATACGAAACGGATCTGTTATTGTAACATTTACTGATTCAGTAGATTGCTTCGGAGGGTGATAAATCTCCCCAAAAAAGCAGGCCAAGGCCTGCTAAATTGTCCATCATCGTTTTCCCATTATGCCTTTAGTGTTTTCTGCTTTGTTATGAACGCATTATGGGCGGTAGATCCAAAGCGTATTCTCCTAGCTCGCCCTGCAACTACTCCGTAATAAAAGTAGGTGTTGATGTTGTCCTTCACCCAGTGGCCATTACCATTGTCTGCCGCACTTTTCTTAGCATCACAACGATTTGGACCCACATAACCTGACAGTACACATTAGGTCCGTGTACTGAGTATCTAGCTCCAAGGCTCCAGTTGAACCGGTCTCTGCCATAGACATTATGACTCCCCACTAAGGGGGCTGCCCCCACCTCGTGGGTTAGCCTCAGCCAGAGCCATAATTTACGTGTTCACATGCGTAAAATCGGGGGGCAGCACCATGAAAAACATAGCACAGTGTTCATTGGCCTGGATACGCACAAAGACTCCATCTCCGTGGCCTACGCCACAGATTCTCGAACGGAACCGGTCACTTACCTCGTTGCTATCGGCACCCAGCACTACGCCATCCGAAAGATGGTTCGACAGTTCGAATCCCGACACCCTGGATGCCAGCTTCAGTTTGTCTATGAAGCCGGTCCCTGTGGCTACTGGCTCTATCGTCTGCTTTTGCAGCCATCCCCTAAAATCGGTGCATGCGTAATTAGAGTTCTCCAACCTACAATGAGGCAAACGGAGAGCAGCATGAAGAAATCACGATACAGCGAGTCACAGATCGTCAAGATCCTGAAGGAGGTCGAGGGCGGTCGCCTGGTCAAGGAAGTCTGCCGGGAGTACGGCATCTCCGATGCGACCTACTACAACTGGAAGTCGAAGTACGGCGGCATGGAGGCTTCTAACGTGAAGCGCCTGAAGGAGTTGGAAGAGGAAAACCGCCGCCTGAAGCAGATGTACGCTGAGTTGAGCCTTGATCACAAACTGCTGAAGGATGTGATCGAAAAAAATGTATGGTCCGCTCCCTTTTTGCAAGGCACGACCGATGACCAGTGACAGTTCGCAAAAATGTATCCGGCCTCTCATGAGTCAGGCGCTTTTGACGCCAAGGCCATGATGAATATCCGCACATAGCGTTTCCAAATAGCTTCGAAGGGCTCTGAGCCCGCTTTTTGTCCCGGATTTACGCTATGCCGATCGACTGTTTGTTCATCTTGTTCATACCATCGCAAAACTCTGAATGGGTGTGATTTGTTTAACAGCTTGCTGGTCTGGCTGCTTGAACCTGTTCGTAAGTGGCGGCTGGTCGGGTGAGAATTACCCACGCGATGCGAGCCAATTTATTGGCCAAGGCGACAACAACCTTGTTGAACGGCATTCGTCTTTCGAGGTCGGTGATCCACGCCCCTAGACGATCCTTTTCTCTGTTTAGATGCAGCATGCAACTGCGAGCACCATGTATCAGCAGGCGTCTTATATAGGGGTTACCAGATTTACTAATCCTACCAAGGGTGGTTTTACCTCCCGTCGAATGCTGCTTTGGAACTAACCTCAGCCAGGCCGAGAAATCACGGGCTTTATTGAATTGAGCCGCGTTACCAATTGCAGCGATGATAGCTGTCGCAGAAAGCGCTCCGATGCCCGGCACAGATTGGAGTCGACGGGCTGACTGATCCTGAGAGGCCCAGGCTTCAATCTGGGAATTTATTGATTTGAGGCGCGTTTCAAGACCAAGCAGTTCGTCCCAAAGTTCATTTATCAAAGCAGCCATTGCCGGCGAAATTTCCTCAGACGGATCGCTTAACACTGCTGGAAGTTGGCTTTTGAAGTTGCCAACACCGGTGCGCAAAATAATGCCTTCCTCTAACAAGAACCCACGTATCTGATTAATCAAACGAGTTCGCTGATTCACCAAACGGTCGCGCACTCGATGAAGAGCCTGGAGGTGTAGCTGAGATTGGGTCTTGATCGGTACCGGTTTAACCGATGGCCGCTGACTGGCTTCAGCAATTGCCAGCGCATCATTGGCGTCATTTTTCTGATTCTGCACGAAAGGCTTCACATACTGAGCGGGTAGAATTCGAACCTGGAAGCCCAATCCATTGAGTTTGCGCCCAAGCCAGTGAGCACCTGCACAGGCCTCCATCGCCACGACACAGGGTGGTTGATTGGCAAAAAACGTCACGATTTGTGTTCGTCTGAGCTTCTTGCTGACGACTCGTTTGCCGTCAGCATCCAGACCACAGACGTGAAAAAGTGATTTGGCCAGATCGATTCCGAAAGTCGCAACGTTTTTGTTGTTTGACATAGCTGCTCTCCTTGGTTGTGTGCCTTCGAAAATTATGGAAGGTGGGAGCGGACCATTCCATTAGCTGTAAAGCCAGCCGTTCGACGAGAACTGGTGGATTACCTCAAGCAGGCTCACGGTGTCAGCATCCGCAGGGCCTGCCGAATCGCTGGCATCAGTGACACGGTGTACCGGTATCGGCCGGACACCTCCCGGGATGAACCGGTGATTGCAGCGCTTCAAAGCGCGACTGAACGTTATCCCGCCTACGGATTCAGCAAGCTGTTCAAGGTGCTGCGACGCTGGGGCCATGGATGGAATCACAAACGGGTCCACCGGCTGTATTGTGCACTCAACCTGAATAAACGACGACGGGGCAAGAAACGACTCCCAACACGAACTCCGGAGCCATTAAGCGTGCCAGCCACCGTTAATCGATGCTGGTCCATGGATTTTATGAGCGACAGCCTGTTCTGTGGTCGCCGGTTCCGGACGTTTAACGTGGTAGATGATTTTAACCGGGAGGTACTGGCTATTGAGGTTGATCTGAACCTGCCGGCACCGAGGGTCATACGAGTTCTTGAGCGCATCATTGCTTGGCGAGGCTACCCGGCCAAACTACGCATGGATAACGGACCGGAATTCATCTCGATTGCCTTGGCAGATTGGGCTGAGCACCACGGTATCGAGCTGGAGTTTATCAAGCCAGGCACACCCACTCAGAACTCGTATGTTGAGCGCTTCAATCGGACTTACCGTGATGAGATCCTGAATATGTATGTCTTCCGGAACCTCACCGAAGTCCGAGAGCTGACCGAATCCTGGATGACGGAGTACAACGATGAGCGTCCCCACGATTCACTGGGAGACCTGACGCCATGGGAATACCTAGATCAGCACAGCGCCAGCCACACCTAACCCAAACGGCTTGAAGCCAAATATTGGCTTCATTGCTGTCAGCGGAAAAGGGGCAATCACTTTCCGTTACACCATGCCAAAAGCCATGAAGCGAAATCATTGCTGTGCGGCTTCCTTCTGCATGCGGGCAATCAAATGCTCTTTTTCCCTTGGAATCGGAATGCCTTCCATCGTTAGTGAAATTTACCGCGGATTTAGTCGTATCCATTTATCACTATCCATTATCAATTAATTCTTGCCGTTCACAATTTGAGCTAGAATTTTTATATATCAAGTAAATTCACCAACACATACTCTGCGAGCCACCAAAACTAAGCACCAAGAGGCATTGCGTCTTGTTGATAAATATAAGACCTAAACCAAAAACAAAGTGTCCAAGTATTTTCCCTGTCTTAAATGGCAGGCTTGTTCCGTACATATCATTTCCAAACATAATGGAAATGTAGGCATCTTTTAATCCCATATAAATAGAGATCAAGCCGATAGCGATCAGAATTCCGTAGAAGGCTATCAAGGCGCCAGCTGGCACATACTTGCCTGGCCCTGTCTGGATGCTTAGGGTTTCCGCCTGAGCCAGTGTACCATCGATAGCTATACGTTGAAATTCTACTGAACTGACAGGGTTTTCCGGCGCAAAGAAAGAATTTCCGCCAATCAC
The DNA here is from genome assembly GCF_056859395.1 of Marinobacter sp. L-80. Taxonomy (NCBI): domain Bacteria; kingdom Pseudomonadati; phylum Pseudomonadota; class Gammaproteobacteria; order Pseudomonadales; family Marinobacteraceae; genus Marinobacter; species Marinobacter sp. L-80. Next base: position 30,820 of record NZ_JBSXOI010000069.1, on the reverse strand, counting down.
AACAACGAAAGGAAGCATGATTGCTAGCGTACCAATAGATACTCCAGTCAATAATTTACCCGGACCCATGGTCTCCCGCTCTGAGGTGTCTGCTTTCATCCATCTGTTGATAGAGCCTACGACCATCAGCAACCCCCCGAGAGCTGATGCTGCCCATATAAGCGCGGCAAGCCCACCGACTTGCTTCATTGCATGTGCGGCGCCCAAATTTGGGTCAATCTGCTGCGCCAAGCCTATTTCCGGATATCCCCAAAGGAATGCCAGTGCTACTGCTATCTGTACTCGAATCATGAGCTTCACTGACCCTCGATATCGTCGGCTGTCGCCAATAAGGACAACAACATATTCGAATAACGCCTTTGCTTGACGAGCTCATTTCCCAGCTCTAGCTCTTGCCCCATCATGACTGCAATTTCTTTCAATACGATGGAGTCATTAGCGCAATTCCCAGGGTCACCTGTCTGGGACGTGCAGGTGATCTTCTTATGCCATTCGTCGTTCGCAAAACGACTGTTGATGATGAAATCTTCCCGCGCAAGTGCAATGCTGTTGCCTTGATCGTCTGGTAAATAATCAGCTCTAATCTTTTCAAGTATGGCCCGAACAGCACCTTTTCTAATGGTTGCTTGAGCAAGCTGAATTCTTTCTTTTTCTGTGAGCTCCTCAAGAGTTTTATCACCTAAAAGCAACTCTGCGCGTTCACTATAGGGTCCGACCAAAAGATCAACGAACAGTTCGCTTGACCTAACTTCTGCGTCGCTATACACCAGGTCATTGCTGTAAGGCCCGACGCGCAAAAAAACATCGGCTCTTGAAAACGCTTGCTCTTTTCCGGTACCGCTTAATTCTTGATTCAAGGCATCCATTTCTGCAGTTATCTGTGCGTTCTTTTCCCGGCGGTAACCACTGCGGCTCGTTCCGGGCGGTCTTAATTCGTCATTCCAGTAATCGGCCATCGCCTGCCAGCTGATTTCTCTTGAAGATCTTTCTGCGCTATCTCTTGCCCGAGATACTGATACGTTCTTACACGCCATGAAGCTTGGTGTCACTTGCGCGTCCATGGCCTTGTTATGAGTTTCTTCAAGAGCATCTGTGATTCTAATAATGGTATTGGCTGCAATATTCGTATCTGTAGCTTCTTGGTTCTTTGCAATTTGGAGATCGTTTTCCATGCCTGCTCGCTTCAAAGCCTCATCACGGGCCCATGACTTGACGTCAGTTACCAACTTACGGAGGGCAACAGTAACGGAAGTGGCATCTATGACAGGTATGCCGGCAGCGGCCTGCTTGACAGGAGTGAAAGCTAAGACCGAAAAACCAAAGACCAAACTAACCAGTAAATTTCGGCTCATTGCCCTTTTCTCCTAATGTAACCTTCTTGCCATTGGGAAGAATTGCATCAACTTGTGGTGCTGGCTGCATCCTTCGATCAGCGTGCTCCTGACTTGGCACCATCCCCTTGACTAAAGCCTCTACATATTCTTTCTGGGAGATAACTTGAGCCTGCTTAAGGCCGTCAAGACATAACTCTTCTCGCTGTTGGCTGTCGTCGTAGCCAGTGAATTCCAGCAACCGGTTTTCAGTCTCTGGACCAACGTAATCGGATAAAGGGCCAAGCGACCACCCTTCTTTAAACAACATATCGCCAAGATTCTTGCTGAAGCTCACGATTAATCCTTGCTTGTCCTGAGTTGAAACTAATGTTATTATAATTTAAATCTAATTCGAAGACAAGGTGGCTTGTGGCATCCAAGACTTTATCAAAATCAGACATCACCCGGTTTTGGAATGATTTCAGCCCGCAAATTCAGGAAGTTCTCGCTTCAGCAGAAGAGAGAGAGACGTGGGTATACCAAAGGGATGAGCTTCCCGAGCTCTTCGACAGCATTGAGTCATCCCTTCCAGGTGTTGTTCAGATACCCCCTTCGCCAGAACAAACTGATGTTTTTCGGGATTTAATAAGTTGCCTCGCGTCTGTTCCGTTCCGAGAATGCATTGCCGCCTTGGCCTTCCTTGAAAAGGATAGTCTTCAAAGATCACTCGCTGAGAACGAGGTTGGGTCTGGTACTGCGTGCTTCATGGTTGCAAATCGCATTTGCCTTACAAGGGATGGCGATGTCAGCAGCGCCAAGGTAGTTCGGGACAGGGTGCAGTTCATGGTTAAGGTTGGCTTCCAGCTTTCTTCATTTGTTCGTTCCGCAGAAGAGGTTTCAGAGTATGCCTAAAAGGTACCCAGGCTTGATCATCCTTCTTGTTACCGCCTTGGTTTCTAACGCAGAAGTTTTGGCTCAACAAGCGCCTCGTAATGCCGTTATGCAAGACTGCGAAGATCTCGACTTTTCAATTAAAAGAGAGGCCAGTCCTTATCATTACACCAATCCAAACGAAGGGTGTGACATCTCCCTTTCGCTTGATGGTCTGCCAAAGAAAACTGGCTCCGGTTACTCTTCGAGCGGGAATGACGCCTGTCGTACCATTCAAGGTGTTGTTTCAAATCTTGAAGGTCGACTTAACGAGCGTCTAGAGGGTGCTTTAGGTGCGATTGGTGAGGTCGTCTCTCCCGAAGACCTCGCACAATTCGGTGAACAAACAGGCGTTGACATGAGCGGAATATCTGATGCTTTGGAGAATGGCATTTCTTTCGATCGCACACTGAATAACGATTTGACCAATACGCTCGGTCAATTGGCGACTGAAGAGGGAAGGTCTCAGTTGGCCGATGACCTCAAAAGTGGTGCCGGCGATGCTGCACGAAACTCTCTTGATCAATCGAGGCAAAACGTCTCCACGCCGGGAATTAATGGAGGGCAGGGGACATCAACCGAATCTTCCGATGATTGGTCTATATTCGACTGATGATTATCGTCATCGAATCTCCGCACAAAGCTCCAGCGCTCAAACGGGCCCTTCGAGCGAACCAGGTAGAAGCCAAGGTTATTGCGACATACGGGCGACTTTTTGATCTTCCATCGAGCAACATGGGAATTACCAAGTCACTTGGCGTCGAAAGATTCGAGGCGGTTAATCCCGATCATTGCAAGTCTATCTCAGAGGATCTGATGGCGGCCGACTTGGTGGTGGCTACGGACCCGGATGAGGAGGGGGACCTGATTGCGTGGACCATTGGGCAGATCCGGGGTGATCGAAAAACCTACAGAGCTGAGATGTTCGACTTTACGCCGAAATCGGTTTCCTCTGCGCTGGAAAATCTCCGAATCGTCTCATCTGCAGAACCACCAGCATTAACTCGCCGAATTTTTGATCGCCTTCTTGGTTTCTCCGGTAATGACGGAATGTTTTTAAGCAGAACCGCCGGAGTTCTTTTGGGCTCTGCTGCCGGGTCACCACTGCCCACCACTAAACGAACGAGCTTAACTCATAATCAGGAGAACTTCGGTGAGGCAGCATTTTTGGAGCAGTATTTTGATGTGTCCGATAATGAAGTAAGTTTCAACCACGAAAAACCAGGAGACCTACCAAAGCTTCGTCACTTATACGCTCTTGGCCCAGAGCTTGGCGCAACCCCTACCGAAACCTTCGAAGCTCTACAAGAGCTCTACATCTCGGATGATATTTCTTATTTCAGAACAGACTCAATGTCTCTCAACAATTCAGCGCACGATGCGCTCGAAATATTGGCCGACGAATCAGGTTTCGAGAATCAATGCCAAAAAAAGCCTTGGTCAAACAGGGCGCCTCATCCTGGAATCTATGTCACTCGATACGTTGATTCCCATCCCAGAAGAGGTCGGGCTTTAGGTAGGAGAAGTGAGTTAGCACAAACCCTTCATCGCTTTATATGTAATGCGACATTGTTCGCAATGAGTGACCAGAAATCACGAACCAATGTTCGAGTCGTTAAAGGCGGGAAAGCATATACATCTACAATTGCCGAGTGCAGAGGGCAGACATACAGCTATCCATATTCAACCTTCTCGTTATCGACAGACATTTTGGAGGGGGCGCCACGGGTACTTCCTCGCTCTCATTCTTTGCCGATCAACAAGGAAACCTCCATCGCCTTAACCTTATCAGGGCAGGGTATTGGTCACCCAAGTTCATGGGCTGCGCTTTCCAAGAATTATTCACCACTGATCGACAGGAATGGGCGTCTGAGTTCCAGGGGCGTTGCATTTTTGCACAAGCACAAATTGGAGGCTCCGGCTTTGCTTGAGCCCAATATCGCAAGGGCCATTGAAGCAACGCTCCTCGATCCTCAACCTGAAATGGCAGTAAAAATTGAGAAGGCGCTTAAACTCGCAGAATTAGATCTCTCGAAATTCGAGAATAGCTTGACCCCCGATCCCAGTCCGAATGCAGAGCTGCAGTTTTCTGATCGCACGCTCGGGCTTTGACGTCTTTACATAAAACTTATTTTATATTATGATTTTTCCAGATCGTTCAACTGGAAGAATTATGAGTCAGAAGCAGAGCTATCTCCTTTACGCTGTTGGTAAGGACACAAAGTCTAAGCCGGCCATTGTGCCCGTACAGGTTGAGGCCAGTGGCGCCGACCTCCAGCGAAAAGTACACATTCAGAAAGCCGAGGAAGCGGCGAAAGCCCAAGGACTCCAGTCTGTATCGGAGGTACTCTTTGCAGATGCGGTCAACTCAGCAGTTGAAAAGGGTGTCGACCTTCAAGGTGATGCCGCGGCAGTTTGCGTAGACCTCCATAATGAGCTTCGTCGCGGCGGCGAGCTGAAAGACCCTCCCGAGGTTAACGATCCTATGTGGCGAATTGCAGAAGCAATTCTCCAGCTCCTAAGTGCACTTCCCCGCAGATCAAAAGTTCAGTTCATCAAATCGATTGGTAGCAATCAGCCCAGCTGGGATAGAGCTGTATACGGGGTGTTCCGCACTGATGAGAAAGGCAAGCCTTATGTCGACAAGCTGCAAGTTGAGGACCTGTCCGAGCTCAAAAATCTCAAAAAAGCTGGCATGAATATGGAGTTCTTTTTGCGAATCCTTTCAAAAGCCGGCGTTCTCGAGCCGATCATTAGAATGATTGAGCGGAGGTCGAAATCACTTGTTGAGCTTCGCAAAACATTGGAGTTAGATGACCTCGGCAATGAACCGGCAGAGCGTCCTGAGATTTTAAAGATCAGCACGAAGCGCAGCGATAACGAGACGCGCAACCCTTTTTGATTATTGCCTGGAGCATCCATCATGAGCAAATACCAACCTGCAGACATCAGCATTAATTTCGGCAAAATTCGTAACCAGCTGGGTTTAAAAGGCATTGATGATGCCAAGCTTCAGGATATGGTTAAGCATGCTGTAGTCGACCAGTTGCGTGATCAGTTAGGCATGGAAGTAAACCTTGATGATCTTGATGTTTCACCGGTGCGTCAGGCGCAAGATGCTCGGCTCGAGGGAAGTCTTCGTTACGAGGATAAAAACTGGTTCACGGACGGAGACATGGATGAAGTGGTCAGCGAGGAAATCCCCTACCGTGTTTCTGTGAATGAAGAAAGCAAATCTATTTCTATCAGTTCAAATGCTGGTAGAGCTGGCATTGAAACCAAAGTCGAAGTGGATCTCTCGCCGGGTGGGCTTACAAACATAAAAGTCTTTGGGCCATCCGATGGCTTGCTTGCAACGCTTGTACAGAAGGGCGATGTAATGCTGATGAAAGAGGGTAAGTTCGCTGATATGGACTTCAGTGCCACGCACAACAACTGCATGGTTTTAACGCGATCTTCCGCAGATCCTCAGGCAGTGTTGACCATGGTGGAGAGAATGCCGGCCCTAATGAACGATGAAGCCAGGCCTCGACTTGATGGGTATGACGTTACTCACCACAACCCTGAGGAGATAAATTATGAGGGGGTCGCGGACCCCTCGGCTAAGGGCCCCAGCCGGGGTGGACCGGGAGGAATGGGTTGATGGGATGGAGCGCTTTATCGGCGCTCCCAAAACATTGACTTATCCTTGCGTACCTCTATTTCAAATGAATCGCCGGTCTCTGCTCTACTTCCAAGGTATTCATTCTGCTCGTTCATTTTGACAAAGGTTACGCGACCGATATGAGCCAACTTGTCGTGCAAAGACCGAGGGAAGGGGAGTGCGACAGCAATGGTATTCGAGTGCCTGGTGTCCTCGTTCCCTGCGTGCATGACGAGAAACAAGTATTCAAGGGGGTGCACCAGAAATCCGGAGCAAGCCTGTACTTTGCTGAAAGACTCGTAAACGTCGACGTCATATTTCTGAGACGGGAGACCAATAATAAATTCCTCTTCTCCGGCCATAAAACCAAGCTGATTGCAAAAGGCTCGATCGAGGAAGAATGTCTTTTTGTACCTCCCCATTATTCCTCTTCCATGGCGCGGAGAAAAATTCAGGAAAGACCGATAAAGCTGGACGAGAAGGGAGAGCTCCTCTCGCAGTTCATCTTGCCCGGTTGCCACAAAATGATTTATCATTCAGTCATGCTCCTTGATTTGGCGCTTCAGTTATTTTATCGCATGTTTCGGCAAAGGTCGATATGAAAGACAAGACAACGCAGTTAGCAGCTAGCATTTTCAGGAGGGCCATGGAGCTGGAGGGCTTAACCAGTTACGAGCTTCAGCTTGATGGTGATAACACTTTAGATTTTGTCGATGCAGTGGTTGGTGAGCAGGGTGGTTTATCTTCACTCATGCTTGCTAGTGATCGTATAGCTGTAACGCAATATGGTGCAAGGCTTTGGGATTGTGGGTACGCCAAATCAAATACTTCTGGAGATGGTCTTCAATTGAAACCTGTTGAAGAGTTCTCTGATGCCGAGGCAGCTTCCAGTTACCGGGCCATAGAGTCTATCGACGCTCGTTCAGAGGTCGGTCTTGCGCTATTGATTGCCAGGGAGGCTGTAAAGCAACTCTGCGAGCCAGTAAATGAGAACGTGGCTCGGCTGAAGGGTGTGCCAGGATATTTTTTTGGGGCTGACTTTGAAAACGATCAACGTGAAGAGGTCGCCTTTGAAGCACCCTCAGAGATCATAGCCTTTGGCTTTCGGCAGATGATGGTCGCTAATCGCGAGCTTGTTTTGTCTTTGGGGCAAGACCTTTCCCTGGATGCTCAGCCAGAGCGCACACCAACTGGACCATAGGTGTTAATCAATGAGTAAACGTCTCGATCTAACAACTGCTCTGGGGGTTTCGCGAAACCTGTTGCACGGCGTAGACCCCGAAAGTGACAGCATTGAAGCCCAGTTTGGAGAGGCCTATCAGGTTTACCATGATCTATGGTCAGTTATTGCAGAAAAAACTGCGGTACAAAACAGCCAAAGACATGACTTGGCGATTGTTCTTGCAGGCTACGCAAGTGACGTTGTTTGCGGCAGCATCTCCTTAGATCAAGCCAAGAACGTTCTTGCACGAACAGCTGAAGAAGCGGACAACACATTTGAAGATGTCCGCCCTGCTAATCAAGAAAAAAGTCTTGAACAGCTTATCCACTCAGCTGAGTCAGAAATTTTAAAAGCCGCTTTAAAAATCAGGAAAGCCGTTGATCAGATGCCACTCGGCCAGGACGCAGAAATCGCTGTCAGCTATGTCTTGACGCTGGTCTCTGACCGAGCCAAATCGTACTCCACCGAACGCTCACACAACCTGACGGTGGCAGACGGTTTTGAAATATTTGTAAGAACTATGCCGGTTGTTACAGATATTGCGCTCGATGCGTGGAGTAGATTGGGTAGCACATATTACAACCCAACCAATATAGTGTTTGATCGATCCTACGTGCGTGGAGCACTTTCAGAATTCAGGGCCTATGTTGAAGCCTACGATATGGGGCTTGGGTCAGCCGTTGCAGAATTAGTGAATCAAACTGCGGATTTTATTGCTGAAGTGGCTGAAAGTGAAGTGAGCCGGTTCGAGCACCTTTCAAAATCTGACATTAACGGAGTAAAGCTCGGAATAGCGGACCAACTCATTGGCATAGCGCAGAGAGCATGGCGTCTTTGCATAAACAACCTTATCTCTGATGTTGATGAGATGCTTGCGGAGCCTGAGAAAGCCAAGAAGTGGCTTTCTGAAATCGAAAAGCCAATAGATGTTGATGCCTTGTTAGCTGCCATAAGAAACCTTCATGCAGAATTGCCGGCGTTTACAAATGACGCAGACATTGATCTTGATTCTCTTGATGAGTTGGTAAGCCAGGAATTTGCACTTACCGCCCAGGCTGCGGATGCCATGATCTCTGAAGTGGTGCCCTGGTCCATGTAAGGACATTGAACATGAAGAGTTTCATTTTATTTTTCGCGATTGCTCTTGTCCTGCCATCGGTAGGCTTTGCCGCAGGCATACCCATTATTGACGCTGCGAAGGTGCAGCAGATGATTCAGAATGAGATCAAGACCCGGATCAACGATGCACGACAAGAGGTTTTAAGTCGACTCGAACAAAAAACAGGTATCGATCTCAGGGAAAATCAAGAGAACAGCGACAAAAATATTGCGGCGAACACTTCAGCCAGAATAACTGATGCTGTTAGCGCCATTCACAATAAGAAATCAGACGCGAAAGTCGCCCCATACTTGGATGCCTGCTCTAACGTTTCAATCGCCAGAACGGCATCTGCTACAACCAATAACAGCGATATTCAGCGTGAACTCCCAAATCGAGTGTCGGCCTTCACCAGGGCAGACCGCAACCCTCGATTTCTTGAGGAAATATTAAGCTTTGCAAATTACAGCGGTGCTGACTTCGGACTGGAAAGGCAGAGAATAGTTAATGATCTTCGTGCTTATGAACGCCAGCGTATGGCGGTCCTCGACGATGCAATCATTAATGTGTCCCAAAGCCAAGAAGGGCTAACCGCAGTCTACGAGCCGGCAGTGCAAGACATGGCGAAAAAAGAGCGCGTAGATTTCCTTAGGATGATGCTCATCGGTAACGGTGTTAGCCGATCGTATTTGCATGGCGCAATCAGCCCTAGAAATACTAATGTCAGGCAAGAGCAGATGGTAGAAGAGGGTATCTACCAAACGAAACGCAGCGCCAACCTGGCAGGCTCTATGTTTAATAACGATCAAACGGCGGTTATTGGCGATGGAGTGTTGCCTATCGAGGCTGCTCTTGATGCAGCTGCATCTCCTGAAAACGAAGAACGTTTCGGTGTGGAGATGACTAATAACCCAAAAATGATGGTTGATAGGGTCATGCTCCAGCGCTGGGCTTTAAACAAAGCTGCCAGGCTAGCTGCCTTGCTCCAAGAATACCGGCGGGGACAAGTCGAGTTACTGCAACTTGCAGCCTTGGCCAGGGATAAAGCGCTTGAATGATCTTTGACCATCACAAGAATTACCTTTAAACTGTAAAACAAGTTTTATAAAGGTTGTGGAAGCTATGGCCGTTACTCTGTCTGACATCAATTTTATTAACCAGAATTTCCCGGGAGCTCAATCGATTCCGGTTAATCAGATAAAGGATCTGGCCTCACAACTGTCGGTCACTTTGAGTGATGATCTTAACCGGATGCTTGCAGAGCAGCGAGAGCTTGATGTTGCTCGGGTTCAGCAGATTGCGGACATGCCGGACATCGATGTTGATATAAGTGACATCCCTCTTGAGCTAAATGCGAACGTCAAACAGGCTTTTGAAGCTCCAAATGCTCCTCCAGTCGATCCGGAGCTTGCTCAATATGACGATTTGATGCAGCAGGCAGCACCTGATGACGGGATAGATCCCGCCATGTTTGGGTTTGAGCCACCTGTCAATGATGCGCCCCCTCCAATCGAAGGGCCACCTCCAGAAATGTATGAGGAGGGCCCCATTCCGGAACCTTCGAACGATCGTAAAGCTGCTTTTGAGGACGATTTCGAAGGTAGTGATCTATCGTATCTCACTGATAAACCTGAATATGGTGAGTCGGTGGACATCCAAAAAAAGTACAAAGAAGTGGCACGCAAAGGGCCTGATTTGGAGGAATCTCCAGAACCGCTAGCAGGAAGTCAGGAGGCTCCTATGGCTGAACAAGATGCAGAGTCGACAAACAAGGCGCCTGGGGAGCCAAGCGATCTCGGTGGAACCAAAACGGAAGAGCAGTTGATAGTTGATGAAATTGCCGGTGACCGCCCAGTATTCAAGATGCTCAAAGACTTGGACGAATTAGCCCAAGTATCCGGGGTTAGCGAGCTTGATTACGAAGTTATCAAGAATTACTTAAAAAATGAGGTAGCAGACGACGAGCCTCTTCTCAAAAAACTGGAGGAGGAGCACGCTAAGGGTTACTCGAAATTTAGCCCTTCGGTCATGCTTAAATTTGCCAAGGAAAATCCGCCGGTAAATGAGCCTACTTCACAGCCTCAGGATACTCAGGATCCGACCAAGGAAGCAGAAAAGAAAAGAGAAAACGAAAAGGATGGCCCTGGAAATAAAGGTAAAGAGCAACCCCAGCAAGCGCCCGTTGAATCAAATGTAGGGGCGGCCATGGTCGGTGGTGCAGTGAATGCATTTAAAGCTGGATCAGGGTTGGGGTACGGCGTATCAAAAGCTCTTGGCCAGGGGCTTGTAGGCGGGGTTAAGAATCTGAAAGGCTTCTATGACACACACAAGCAAAATCAGATGAAAATGACCTCCGACCTAAAGAGCAATGTTAGCGGGCTAAGTTCTCAACTAGACGCAATTCAGGCCGATCGATCAGCTATGAAGTCTGCTAAAGGCGCCTTTGAGAAGAAGCAGTACGCTGACAGAATGCAGAAGAAACTTCAGGTTTTTGAAAAGACCGCAGCAGGTTTTGCGGACACACTCAGCTCAAAGCAAGGCCAAAAATTGGCAAAAAAGGCGGATATGTCTAAGAGCCTTGAGTCACTATCAAACAAGATGGAAAGTGTTTTTAAAGGCATGGAGCCAGGAAAAGGCGAGAAAAAGGTGATGGAGAACATTGCTGCTTCTATCGAATCGGCAATGCAGGCCGTTAAAGCTGTTGTGGAAGCTATTAAAAAGGTCTTCTCTGCTCCGACTGCCGATGGACCCTCGAACACAATGCACGCTGGCCCGCGCTAAATAAAGGGACAATAAAAGAAGGGGCGCCTCGAGGCGCCCCTTCTTTTGTTCTGTTGGCAAGTCTCACTCAATATTCTCAATAGCGTCGGCCGAGCGAACATAGATGCTTTCAATCGTGCGAAGCAGGCGCTTTTGTTTTTGAGCCATTTCTCTATTAGCTTCGTCACTGGCTTTGGCTTGCTCTTTAGCCAGAGATAACTGCTGCTCGAGATCGTCAATGTACGCAAGAGCACTATCAAGATCATTAATGTCTTTTCGTTTCTTGAAAGTTTTTCTGGCTTTAGTGGTTACTCGGGCCGCACCCAATTCGCTTCTCTGATTAAAATGAAGCTCAGAAAGGGCGGTAGGGCCTCTCTTTTCACGCTTTTCACCGAGCACTGGCTCCGCGATTTCAAGTTTTCTTGCAGTCTTCATATCGTGCCCTCCGGGACAGAACCTTAACCCTGAGTGGTGACTGGTCAAAAAAACATTTCACTTCAGACTCCTACAGAAACTGAAATCACGCTGTGTCAGATTCCAAAATTTCCTAGTCTCACCACGCTTTTTAATATAGCAAATTGGTACGACAACGACATCAAATTTTGCAAAAAGTGAAGCGGAATTCACGTCTGAGAAAGGGCGCGGTCATCAATCCTGTTGCTAAAGGCAAATTCGCAAGGTACTATATGTAAAACTTGTTTTATAATGTGGTTAACGATGACAACACCTAACGCTTCAACAGTAACGCCACTGCGCCCGGAAGATCCCAGTGATATTGCCTTTCAAATCGGCCGGCGGCTTGACGGTGCACAAGCTCCACTGACGCACTCGATGATGAAAGCGTCGAATTTCCATCACGCGCTGATAGGAACCTCTGGTGTTGGCAAGACTTTCACAATTCGAAAAATGGCAATTGAGTTCGCCTCACAGGGTGTAACCCAGTTTATTCTTGACACTCAGGGTGACTACAGTTTCGCGGAGTTCTCCTCTAACCACGACATGAAAGGCGTGAGGGTCAACGAAATAAAGTTTGGCTATGGCCCTGGCACAGCAGGCATTAACCCTTTTGCGATTCACTCAGACGACCAGTACGGCGGATTTCACCATGCCGTGATAGGTGTTCTCGAGACGCTGAGGCTATTCAATCCTTCGATCGGTTCGCGGCAGAAAACCCAGCTGCGCCGCTTAATCACTAGAACCTACGAACGAAAGGGCATTGTCATGGAGGATCCTCGCTCCTGGAGACTTGAGCCTCCGAGCATGAGGGATCTTCTCATTACGATTGATGACGAGATCAAAGCCGTAAAATCCAGGTCCGGAACAGACATCTTTGACGAAATTGAAGAGGCACGAAAAAAAGCTCAAAGGGCCGCGTTCCGTATCAAGAATGAGGCTGGCAGTACTGAGGATCAACAAGCGCTTGAGAAGGAAATTGAAGGCCACAAGGCCTCAGTTATGGAAGCCTTTGAAAAAATGTTGGATGCAGAGCTGCAAACAGGGGAGAAGCTACCATCGCTCAGCGGCAGTCTGAATAGACTAGAGGCAATTCACGATATGATCGAGGGGGCGATTATCTCCGGGCTTTTTGATGGCGAAAATATTTCAGCAAAACGAGGAGCGATCAACGTTCTTGATCTGACTTCATTGAACCAGGCTGATCAGCAGCCGATTTTCTATTTGCTTCTGGAGAAAACCTTTCACAGTGCAGTTAGAACCTGCAAAAACCTAAATCCCAAAATCCCCGACATGATGTTTGGGTTCGACGAAGTGAAGCTCTTTACCGCTCTAGCAGATTCGCCGCTCGATCCTATTAACCGTTTCTTTACTGAAGGGAGAAAGTACGGACTGGGAAGCCTGTGCGGCCTGCAGCACCCCAAACAACTTACAAACGAAATGCGATCCAGTATCGGGACAATTATGCTTTTGCCAGTTGCTAAAGAAAAAATTGCGGACGTGAAGCGCCTCTGGAATATCCCAGAGGAACAGATGTCCCGACTGAGAGCCAAGTCCGATGCATTCTATGGGTTCGGCAATGACTCGTTTGTACCAATCAAGCTATTCGGATAACTGCTTTTCAATGGTTGATATTTATTTTATCATTTGGCTTGACGAGTTACTTTTTCCACGTTGTCTTGGTGCCAGATCATGCCGCATAAATTTTTGTTTATTCCATTTATCGCAACCCTTCTTTTTTTTTCGGGTTGCGCCTCGAAAGACTATAGCGTGGAGACCTTGGGGCAACCCGTGGTATTCCTTGAGAGCTTGGATTCTAAAGTAAAAGAGCTTTTCCCACTCTCTGATTGGCAGCAAACCAAAACAACTTTGTATGACCCGGAAGTAGAGTTCTCTGAGGAGACAGGTGGCATTTGGGTAAGGGTGAAAGGGCAAACTTGGAACTGGGATGAGCGCCGCTATCGTTACTCGGTTGCGATGCTTACTATCCCAGAGATTGACACCGATACCAAGACTGTAAGGCTACCTCCGTCTCGAGAAATCATCTGGCATCTGGAAGATGTGCCTCGCCTCTACAAGCAACAAGTTATGGACATGACCTACCCAATCATTATTGATACCTTTCATGATCGCGGGTTCGATGATGTCCGGTTTGAGCGTCGCCCTGTATACCACGAGTAATTATGGCCAAGAACGAGACTGCTTTTACGGGTGTTATCGAGTCTTTCCTATGGAAGGACAACAAGAGCAATCATGCTCTTATTAAACTCAAGAATGTCAGCACAATCGATAGCAGTCTCCCGGAGTCACTCGTTTGCTCTGGCACCTTCGGCGATTTGAAACCAGGGATGAAAATTCTTGGTAAAGGAAGCGCACGCGAAAACCGCCAAAACCAACTGGAGTTGAGGGTGAGGGCCTTTGAGGCCATATTCCCGAACACAGCTTACGACACCCTTCAGTTTCTTTTAGACGGTGGCATTCCTTATCTGTCGAGCGTAAGAACGGCCATGGCCTTCATTAAGGCTGGGAACGGTGGGAAGATGCCATCAGGGCGTTGCTCGGCTATCCGACTGCTCGCTAGTAACCCTGAGGCGATTTCGATCTCGGGATTTCCGCAAGCAATCATCAAACAGATGAGTGATGCCATTAACACTGAAGGGCAGAGGATAACGACCATTAATTGGCTTGTCCGCAATATGGGCATCAAGCGTGAAGAGGCGATTTCTCTTGAGAGAAAAATCCCCTGTGACCCCGAGGAATACATTCGCAGATACCCATATAAGGCTGGCAAGTTATTCAACCTTGAGTTCAGTATTTGCGATCAAGTCGCAAGGGATTTTGGAGTTCTCGAATCTCAGAAAGGAGATCGCATTGACGCCGCTCTCTACTCCGCATTTAGAGAAAAAATTGATCGTGGCTCTACTGCCATCCCGTTCAAGGAACTAAAGGACACTCTTACCAACAAGATTGGTGCTTTTCAGGACGCGAACAGCATTCTCGAAGCGCTTAAGGTGTCGGACAACTACACGCATATTCAGATTGGCGACCATCACGTAGTCCAGCAGAAAAAGTGGTCGCTGGTTGAAGAACAAATCGCCAAAGAGCTTCACCGCATCGCAACGGCCGAATCTGTGCTCCCGCAAAAAGATTGGAAACTACCGCCCCCTAAGCCTGGCCAAGAAAAGGCCGTAGATCAGGAGAAGGGGATACTTATGGCGGTTAAATCCAACGTCAGCATACTTACTGGCGGCCCTGGCACCGGTAAAACCACTACAGTCGATAAAATACTTACCATGGTAAAAGAAGCCGGAAAGAGTGACGGCTCACCAGTCCGCTTTTCATTGTCTGCACCTTCAGGTCTTGCAGCACTTCGGATGACGCAACAGACAAAGCTCCCTGCAAAAACGCTTCATAAAACACTTCAGATGACCCACACGGGGGAGCCTAAAAGAGGGAGAGAAAACCCTGTAAATGCTGATATGTTCGTCATTGACGAAGGTTCTATGCTGGAGGCCGAGATATTCCTCAAGGCATTGCAAGCTGTTCCATCGGGCTCAAAACTGCTTTTGGTAGGTGACCCTGATCAGCTACCTGCAGTTGGAGCCGGCAACGTTCTCGAAGATTTAATCAACTCTGAAAACCGATTAATTCCCAGCACCAGACTTAGGCAAGTTTTCCGTAACGCAGGTGACATAGCTACAAATGCTCACAAGATAAACGACGGTGATATGCCTGCTATTTCACAACGACATGTCGTTGATGAAAAGGAACAGTGGAATGTCTGGCAAATGAAGAGTGATGCTGAAAAGAAGACAGCCCTGAGGCAGCTGATCCGCAATGACCTTATTCAGAATTGCGGTTACAAACACAGCGACATACAGGTCTTGGCCCCACAGCACAAAGGCGAGCTTGGAACCGAATCGTTAAACGTCATGCTCCAGGAAGTCATTAATCCCATGGGACCAGGTAAAGTCTCGATGAAGATTGGCTCGAGCGGTGAGTATCGCACGGGAGATAAGATTATTTATCTGACCAACTCCCCTGAGAAGAACTTAGTCAATGGGGACACGGGTTACATCCAGATGATTGATGTGCGAAAGAAAGAGGCAACGGTTAGATTTAACGGCGTGGATGTGAAGCTCGATCGCCGCACGTTAAGCCAGAGGACCAAGCTGGCCTACTGCCTGACTGTCCATAAATCACAGGGTTCTGAGTACCCCTGCGTGATTCTGCCCATGTCTGAGAAACACAAGTGGACCCGCCAGCTTTACTACACAGGTGTTACCCGGGGAAAGGGGCATGTTTTCACGCTCACCGACGAGAACACGCTTGAGGCGGCCGTTAACGATTCCCACAGGGAGCACAGGATCACTGGCTTGCAAGCTGCGGTACATAAGTATTGCCCAGAAGGCTCTGATTTTGAGCTCAAGATAGATAATGGATTCGAGAAGCTTGTTCCGAAAGAAAAAGCGAAAACCCAAGAATATTCGACGTTGAAGGCGGAGCCACTTACATTCTAAGCGTTTTCCGAACTAATTCTTCGAAATCCCCAGACAAATGCTTTTCCGAGCGCCTTGAAAGCCACGACCAGTGGGTAAGTTATGAGCAGGCACAGCAGAAATATCCCGGCACCTGAGGCAATGGGACTTTCCACATAAGAGAGTTGGTTTGCGTTATATGCAAACATGGTTTGGACTTCTGGATTGTCAAACGTAGAGTTACCCGGGAATCGGACAGTTTGACTACCCGATTCAGCCTCAGCTCGGATTAATCTATGAAGCCTTTCGAAGCTTTCTGCTGTTGGCGCCTCAATGGCCGCGTTATATGCCACGATTATTTCTTGGCCTGCTGGTGTTGCCCCCTGGACTTCCATGTCCGCCAAAACTTCTTGCAGTGACTGAGCAGCCACACTCTTAACCTTGCTCTCACCTTTGTATGCCGTATAGGTGGCAATCACACCTAAAACAAGTGCAGTAGCAAATAGCCGTTTCGCGCCTTTAAGGCTGAGCTTGAAGATATCTAGCACTGTTTATTGCCACGCTAAGAAGAAAGCAATCATTGAGGCGGTGAAAGAGCCAACCAAGGCCAAGCCGATTAAAGCGAACATTTTGCCACGACGGGCCTGCTGCAACTGGG
This sequence comes from Marinobacter sp. L-80, assembly GCF_056859395.1. Classification (NCBI taxonomy): domain Bacteria; kingdom Pseudomonadati; phylum Pseudomonadota; class Gammaproteobacteria; order Pseudomonadales; family Marinobacteraceae; genus Marinobacter; species Marinobacter sp. L-80. The sequence goes on along the minus strand of NZ_JBSXOI010000069.1, from coordinate 14,264 downwards.
TCATCAGACGGATCCTCGCTGCGCGTTCTTCAGCAGCAGTTCCCGTTGCAGTTACTAGCTCTGCCTTATTTTGACGAATCTTACCGGTAAGTTTCCGGTTCAGTTTTTTGCCAGACTCAACCGATTGATTCAGGTTGTCGATCTCAGCGCTTTTTTCACGGATAACAACTGTGAGCTTCCTGTTAAGCTCACGAAGGAACGTTATCGTCCTTTCTTTCTGCTCGATTGTTACCCGGGAATCGTTCTTGCGATCTTGTATTTTCTTCAGGAATTTTCGGGCCTGCTCAGCTTCTTCCAAAGCGGCGTTAAGCTCAGCGCGATAATCGTGACTTACGTCCGATGGCTCGATTGAAGCGATTTCCCGCCTTAGATCCTTGATGAGGTCAGCGTTAGCCTTCAGCTCCAGAAAGGTCTGCTTAAGCTCTGTCTGGAGCGATTCAGCCTTGGCCCTTTCTTCTTCATAAAGGGATACAAGGTTGGCTGCATTGCCAAACCGCTCACTAAAGTCGTCAGGGATGCTACCCAGAAGACAAGTAAGATGATCAAGTTCCAGGCCTAGATCATACGCCTTGGCTTCTTTCTCGCTCTTTTCTACAGAAAGTGCGTCCAGTTGTTTTTTGAGATCAGCAAGGCGAGCGTCGCTGCGATTTTTGTTGGTAGCGGTGAGGACATGCCAAAGCTCTTGGGCGTCGGCTGGGTCGCGATCGAGCTGCTTCTTAACATCATCGTAGAACTCGATAACTTCTTGCGGGTGAAACTCTGACGAAATATTGTACTGCTTCGCGATTGCCGCGGCCCGGGCCTTGAATTCCCACTCAGTCCACTCAAAGCCTTGCCGCCCCGGCAGAGAGATGCTTGCTACAAATTCTTTCAGGGTGGTGTAGGTGCTGTCAGAACCGACAACCTTGATGCTGCCGTTTTTGTCACGGCTCCTGACGGTTGTGGTTGGCCTGCAGATGACGTGCTCAAAAAGAGGGACACCTGCCTGCTTTGCCGTTTGCTCGACCTCGCTATACCAGTCGAGTTGAACCGCCTTATTTGGCTCCTCAGTTACGCCAAATTTTAACACCTCAGCACTCATGAATTTACCCTCTAGCCAAAAGCCTTCTAAAAAGATATTTCAATATGATACATCAATCAAGTTGTTGATACGAGACATCTCCGATCATTTTTTACTCACATTTTGGAGTTGGCAGTTGCCACCCGACCGGCAACACTATAAAATAAGTTTTATAAAATATCGAAATGCTTTGAGGCGGACATGGCGAAAAAAGGAAAGCTTGTTTCTGACGCATTCATCTCTGAATTGCTTGACCGCGTTGACATTGTGAAAGTCATCGATTCGCGGCTCGGCGGAAAGCTCAAGAAAGATGGCGCCAACTACAAATGTCAGTGTCCTTTTCATGATGAAGATACGCCATCCTTTGTGGTGTCAGACAAGAAGCAAATATTTACCTGCTTTGGCGGCTGCTTCGGAGGCAAAGGTTCTAATGCAATTAACTTTGTTAAAGCCTTTGATCAAGTAAGCTTTCCTGAAGCCATCAAAAGATTGTGCGAAGAAGTTGGCATGGAGCCGCCCTTTGACAATGAGGAAAATCTCGATCCGAAGGCGGAGCGCAAGCAAAAGATTTTCGCTGCGCTATCTGACGCAAAAGATCTTTACCAGGGATTTCTCCGAGACCCGAAGTATCGGGACCGGGCAGTGGAATACTTGAAGACACGAGGTTTTACTGGCGAGGTAGCCAAAGAGTTCGGTATTGGGGTGGCTCCTAATGAGTGGGCTATAACCATGAAGCGCCTTAGCCAGAAGCATGGTACGGATGTCCTGAAGGATGCCGGGCTGGTTAGCGAGAAGAACGGGCGCAAGCATGACATGTTCCATGATCGGATCATATTTCCGATTAATGATCAGAGAGGACGAGTAATAGGCTTTGGCGGTCGGCGCCTTAATGATGAAAGCTCAGCACCGAAATACATCAACTCCCCGGAGACATTGGTCTTCCGAAAGTCCAATGAGCTCTATAACTTCGATAAGGCTCAAAATGCTGCTCGTAGAGCAGGGAAGCTTTACATCGTCGAGGGCTATACAGACGTAATTGCTCACGCTCAATTTGGAATTCACAACACAGTGGCACCTCTTGGCACGGCCTTCACTGATGGCCAGCTTTCGAAGGTGCTGACAGTAACAAGCGATCCGGTAATGTGTTTTGACGGTGACAGGGCCGGCAGACAGGCGGCATGGAAAGCAATGATGATGTCCCTGCCGCATTTGAACGATGGCATCCGCATGCAATTCCTCTTTTTCCCCGAGGGACAGGATCCTGACACATTGCTCAGGGCTGAAGGGGTGGATGCATACCAGGCTCGACTTGAGGACGCCATGCCTCTGTCGAGATTTGTCATTACTGAGCTGACGAACCGGTACGGAAACGATACTCCTGAGGCCAAAGCCTCAATTGCTTCCGAGGCGGCAAACGTCATCTCGAAAATGCCTCACGGGATCTATCGGGAGGTTATGCTCAAAGCAACGGCTCAGGCGATCGACCTGCCTGAGCAACGGCTTGTTGATGCAATGCTTAAACAGCACCCCCAGGCCACGGTTACACCAAGTCATCCGACAAAAGGGCGCCCTAATCCGGAGCCTGTTCAGCAAAACGCTTCGAAGACTCCGGCCCCAACTGCCAGCGCGAACCCTGCCAGCAAGCCGGGTAGTCACTTTACTGGTGGTGGCTTAATTCCAGGCATGCTCACCCCAAAAGTTGGGTCGGCGCCACGCTTTCAGCAATTCCAGGCCAGACACGAAAAAGAGATCAACACTCTCCGCTCAACCGGAGATGTGGAAGGCTTTACCCGAAAGGCTGTGAAAGCAGAACTGACCGCCAGCCGGGGCGCGGTAAACGCACGCTACCTGGCAGACAATCTGACCAAGACCATTGAGTCTTTCGTTGGGCAGGATTCCGCAAAGGACATGGCACCGAAGATCCGGAATTACACGCTTGCTGCTACACAGGAGTTCAACAAGCGTCTGGCAGAACAGGAAAACGGTGTAAAGCAGACAATGAAGCCGGGAAATGGTCCATCCCAAGGCATGGGCATGAGCCGATAGGCAAAGGAGCAGGTTATGAACGAGAGTTTGCGCAAATTACTCGACGAGCTGATGGACAACCCCGCATTGTCTTTGCAGGACTTTGCCCGGGAGTTGCAGTTGGCCATCACCTCAGGCGCTCGCATTGATATGCCTTCCCCTGATTCGAGGGAGAATCTTGCGTTTCTGCATGAGCTTGCCCGGGTCGCCCCGGATCGTGCTGACTTGATTTTGCATGCATGCACGGCCGACCCCGAAGCAAACATCAATGTTACAGACGTATATGGTCAGACGTTCGGCGAGCAGCTCGCCAGCAAAGGGAAGTGGGAGACTATTCGGGAGCTGGTTGATTCAGACACCCCGATATTTATTGATTCCCCGGTTTCACGAATGACAGGTGCAGAGTCTATTTATCGTCAGGCGATTAAGACTGCTCCAATGTCGATGGTGAGGGCGCTTGAGAGCTTTGCGGATAGGATGGAGGACCGTGGTGTCACCGCCAGCAAGCTTTATCGAGACAGGGCAGATCGTTTTGGGGAAACAGTTCTGCATGGAATTGCCTCCCGGAATGACCTCAATGCCCGGGACTTCAAGCAGTATCTTGATATGACCGCCAGCGACATGCAGGGCGAGGAACTGAAGTCGCTGCTCGAGGCACGCGGCCGCAATGGCGAGACCTTCTTCAATCGCATCGTATCGAGAGACCCACAAGTAGCGTTAGAAGTTCATCGGATGCTAAAGGCAGAGCTGGCGCCGGCTGAGTACGATGTTGCCGCAATTCTTGGTGGTGATGCGGAGCGGCCACTGAGCGACCGCCATTTCTCGTTACCCGAGAATACCGTTCCGGCTTTACAGCTAGCCGACAACAGTTCTCCTGAAGCAGAGCAGCTAATGATGGAGATCATCAACGAGGTTGGAGGTTCTAAGCTCCATTGCCAGGCGTCTAACGGGCAAACCCCGTTGAGCATCATGGCCAAGCACGGCTGGATCGATGGCATTGTTCGATCGATAGAGCAAGGCCTTGATATCAACTATGGCGTAGATGGTTATGCCAAGAACCCTCTGAATGAGGCAATGAACAATACGGCCCGCCCGGATGTTTCGTACATAACTGTGAAGCGTCTGGTCGGCTTTGGGATTGATAAGCGTTGGCTGGCGCCTGCCACGTTCAGTGATGCGTCCGTTGTCGGGTTTGCGGTCGACCATGGGGATCCGGAACTTCTGTGGGACGCCATCATGAAAGGTGCCGATCCCAATGGCCACCCGGCGGCTGATCGCTCACCCATCCGCTCAGCAATTGAAAACTACAGCCGGGACGCCGAAGCATACGAGGTCATTATGCGGCGCCTGATTATGAGCGGTGCATCGCTGAAGAAACTGGATTCTGACATGCTCAGTCCAAGTGACCGGTTGGAGCAACCGGAAATGGCTGCAGCCCGTGACTATGTTCACCGCCTGGCAACCATCAATGGCCTGAAGGACCGTTACGGGTATCAGTTCGCGGAGCTTGCTGTAGATGGTTTGAGTCAGCCCCATGGGCAATTGGCAAAGCCAGAAGTCTCTATTGGCACGCTCCAGATGATCCCGGGCGTCACCAGAGCGCTGTCAGATGCGGTGGCCCTTGAGGCATCCGGGCATGAGCGAGTAGCAGCGATGCTTAAGGTTAACCCGCAGCATGACCCTGAAGTGAATGTTCAGGACATGGTGAATATGTCGCGGACATTGCTGAAGGTGCCTGAAAGTAACCGGCAGAACATGCTTGTTGAGCTGGATAAGCTGCGCTCTGCACTGACCAATCTCAGCCCGGAACAAGTGTCGCCTGAGGCGCTGACGAAGTACCAGAATCAGGTGATGTCGGTTAACCGTATCCACAACTGGGTTCGAGATAGCTTGACGCATTCAGACAACTTGATGGATGCCGGAATTCTGATGGGGGAGCATGGTCGTTACCTGGAACGAAGCCTCAGGGATCTGGCAGATGTGGCTGCTGCTTCTCCGCTGATGTTGAACCCGGCCGTCAGTGAGTTCCCGCTTACCATGAGCATTGATGGCAAGTGGCAGGCAGAGGTATCCATTGCCGGGGACACCAATCAGGCGCCGAGGCCGAACCAACCTGCCAGCTTCCTGTTTGCCCAGCGGAACGAGGGGAATGCTTTCTCTAGCGCCCGGCTTCATAACGCGCAGCCAACAGATAAGCCCATTGCGTATCTCTCGGATATCACCATGGGCAGTGACATCCCGAAAGATCTTACCGCAGGCTATATCAAGTTCGACAACCCGGCAGTTGTCCATGTCGAAAACAGCTTCATGAACGAATTTGATGTTGATGTGGGTATGATGCGCGAGATGGGTCATGACGGGGTGGTGGTCTACGACAGCCAGAAAAACTCAGTGGTCGGTGCGATCGATCTTGGTGGCCAGCGCATGGAGTTCCCGAAAGGCGTTACCGTCGAGAGTACCCAGGCACCGGAGGTTGAAGAGCCGGAAATGGACCTGAAGGTAAGCGAACCACAACGCAGGAGCCCGGGGTTTTAATCCCGGGAACCCTGAATGACTCCCCGGGATGCGTTACAGCATTACTTTGGGTACCCCGACTTTCGGGACGGCCAGGGCGAAATCGTCGAGGCCGCGCTAGAAGGTCGGGATATCCTTGCTATCCGGCCTACCGGGTCGGGTAAAACCGTTTGCTTCCAGCTCCCGGCCATGCTCAAAAAGGGCGTTACGTTTGTCGTCAGCCCGCTTATCTCTCTGATGCAGGATCAGGTGGATGAGCTTGAGGGTACCGCGGTCTCTGCAACCTTCCTGAATTCGCAGCTATCTGGGGGTGAGTACAGCCAGCGTCTGAAGGAAATTGAGGCTGGCCAGTACAAACTGGTGTACCTGGCCCCTGAGCGACTGACGCAGGAGAAGTTCCTGTTCTGGATGCGCAAGATCGAGATTGCCATGGTGGTTGTCGATGAGGCGCACTGTATCAGCCAATGGGGGTCTGATTTTCGATTCTCCTACGCTCAGATAGGCCACTCCCTCGACCGCTTGGCCAGCATCAAGAAGCGCAAGATTCAGCGGATGGCATTGTCTGCCTCGGTTACGGAGGAGATCCAGGCCGATATCCGCAATCGGCTGAACCTCTTTCACCCCCAGGTATTCCTTGGAGGATTTCATCGCTCAAACCTACGGTACCGCGCCATCTACTGCGCATCACCTGCAGGCCGGTGGCATCATCTCACGCGATTCCTCAAACGCCTGGAGGAAGGGGCCGGCATCGTCTACTGCATCAGCGTGAAAGACGTAGACCGTATCTGGGGCAAGCTTGTCGACGAAGGATACTCTGTCACCAAATACCATGGGCGCCTGAAAGCCAGTGAGCGGGAGGCCAATCAGGAAAGCTGGATGAACGGCGAGTCCCGGATCATTGTCGCTACCAACGCCTTTGGGATGGGGATCAACAAGCGCGATGTCCGGATGGTGCTTCACTATGGTTACCCGTCATCCCCCGAAGACTACATGCAGGAAGCGGGCAGGGCGGGGCGTGACGGTAAGGACTCCGACTGCGTTGTGCTATGGTCCAAGCAAGACGCCATGGTTCAGAGCATCTTGCTTGAGAGCCGTTTCCCCTCCCAAGAGCTGATGTCATGGGTACTGGCACGACTGCATAACCGGCCAGACGACAAGAAGACCATGCCTATCAATCCTGCCGATTACTCTCAGAAGGCACCGTACCGGTCATCTGCAGCGCTGATAGAACAATCCCTGCGTTTCCTCGAGCAGCAGAACATCCTGAGCCTGAAGCGGGGACCTCGACCGGGCCTGATCGGCATTGCGAACTACAACCCACAGGCCCAGTTTGATTACGGGATGGTCTCGGCCCGGCATTCCAAGGCCGACATGCGCCTTCGCAAGATGAAGGACTATCTGGAAGCAGTTGAGTGTCGGGCTGTGAACCTGGTGCGGTATTTCGACGAAGACACCGATGTTTCCGCATGCGGGGTTTGCGATAACTGCCTGACAGCTCAAAAACCGGTCGATGGCATTTCCTCTCTTGAACTGGCAGCCCTGCATTTGGTCCATGCCACGAAACAACGCTTTGGTCGATCAAAGATAACCCTCACCCTTGATGGGGTCAGGGATCCGAAAGTACTTGCCTCCAAGCTGCACCTGTATCCCGGGTTTGGGGTGTGTAAAGGCAGTGCCACGAAAGCCAGTTCGCTGATTCAGGATCTGCTGACCAAGAAACTTCTGCGGATGACCGTGGAACCTCAGTACAAAGTGCTGGCCTTGTCCGATCTCGGGTACCGGATGCTCCGGGAAAATTATCAATCCCTCCACGATTCCAATCAGGCAAAAGAAACGCCGGCCGAGCCGGAGCCCGATCTGGTTCAGGCACTGCTTAATCTTCGCGCTGAGTTGGCTGACCGGTATGGCGTATCGGTTGATAGCATCTACTCGCGCAAAGAGGCGGACACCATCGCCAGCGCCTTTGATTGCGATGATCCCGACGACATGATCAACGGCATTATTGGTCCGGAGCGGGGCCTTCAGTTCGGTTTCAGGATCATCGAAACACTGGAGAATTTAACCGCTCAGAAGCCTTCCTGATCTTGATTATTTGTAAAATAAGTTTTATCGTAATGGGAGGCTATAGGAGGCACTTGTGAAGTATTCCCGATCCCTGATTATTGTTACCGGACACTCCGGCGCCCCGGTTCAGCCGATGGTCGATCATATCCAGTCAAAGTCTGACTATCAGGCTATTCGCCCTGTTGGTAGTGAGAAAGCAATTGGGTACTCGGGATTCGATATCGAGAATGCGATGTCCCGTGGCCAGGCTGCGGTTCTGGCCACTTATGACCCGTCTTCTACAGCAAACCTTCAGGACTGGGCTGAGCGCGAAGGCATCAATACCTTTACCGTCTTTGTCAGTGCGCCCCAGGAGCTTTCATTCTCCCGGGCCATGGGTAATGCACAGCAGATGAAGCAGGGGAAGCCGATTCAAACCCTACTTCCTGACATTGAGCCCATGAATGAGCGTGCACTTCTGGAAGCTTACGAATCTGGCGAACTGGCATGTATTGATAAGCCGCACTACCAGTCATCCATGACGCCGGATGACTTTCTGGCCAAGTTCAGCTCCATTATTCACAGCGAGCCACTGTGGCGCGACTCGATCGAGCACGATACCACAGTGGATTTTGAGCCGGCGTTCGGGCCAAGTCTGGAAGATCTGGCCGGGCAAGCATTGAGCCGCCATCAGAGCGTTGCCCTTAATGCTGGCTATGCCAAAGGCGACCCGGCCATGGAACAGGCGCCGGCCGTACGCCAAAGCACCCCTGATTTGTCGAGCAGTCCGAAACCCAGGATGTAATCCATGAATAAAGCCTTTTCTTCCACGGCGGCCTTTTTGGTCGCCTTTTTAATGTCTGGCTGCGCCACTCAGCAGAGTCTCACGGATGCTGCCAGCAGGAACGATATCGATGCGGTCGTCAAAATGGTTGAGGCCGGCATGGATCCGCTTGAGCCCAACGAGAATGGGCAGACCGCGTTTTCGATTGTCTATGACCATGCCTTTGAGAGTACCAGGACCGACCGGGCTGCCGAGGCCAGCCTTCCGGCATTTGCTCGGGAAATCGTGCGCAAGAGTGAACGCTGGGCCAGTGACTTGTGTGGCAAGGTACGAAATCGATCAATCACCGTTGAAGAGTTTGAAGACAAGCTGAACAACCCATGGGAAGGCGTGGTTCTCGACGTCCGTGGCAGCTACATGACGATGGACAACTACGTACCGTTAGCCCACTGCCTTGTGGTCGGCAACCGCACCGAATACCTCGATGTGCTGCTTGAGAATGGGGGTGACCCGAATGCAATTGGCAAGGACGATAGAAGAGCGTTGGACGTTGCGGTTTTCTATGGCCTGGTCAACGTCACGGAAATGCTATTGGACCGCGGTGCGGATCCGAAACTGACCATTGATGAAGAATCCAACGTTCTTGAGTACCTGGTCGGCAATTCCCAATTTGGCAACCGCGTCAATGACAAAGCGTTGCTACAGATGATCATTGCTGCAGGCATGGATGTGGATGCCCGAATCAAGGATTTGACGCCCATTGAGCATGCAATCCTCAATAACAATCTTGTTGCCGCTCAGATGTTGATCGACGCTGGCGCGGACCTAAGTCGGGCCCTCCATGTGGCCGGCTACTATGGAAAGGAGTACGCCACTGAGCTGCTCCTCCAGGCCAACGCGCCAACGGGCTCGCATCCGGAGTTCAGTGACGGCACAGCCTTACACACAGCCATCAGCGGCCTTGTTGACGGTCAGCACAGCAATGTAGATCTTGTCTTGACCATAGCTTCAGCCAGCACCCACTCTGAGCTAAATAAGCCAGACGATGGAGGGTACACGGTTCTCTCCATGGCGAATCGCCTTGGTGACCAGAGACTGGTGAGCGGCCTCAAGGCTGCCGGCGCGTCTCTCGAAGAGCAGGTGGTTTCAGCAGATGATTCAGCATCTGAAGGGAGCTGAGGAAATGGGGATTGAAGCGCTTGTTGGTAAGAGCCCTGCCCGAAGAGGGTTTAATAAGATGACAACAGCTGATCACCTGAAACTTGCCGTCAAAACAGCTCAGAGCCCTTTGGATTTTGTCTTCCACTTGGATACCAGCAGTTCGTACTCCCACGCTGGTTTCGTCGCTTATTCGCCCGTCAGAGTGTCCACAAAGCATGGCTCAACGGTTACCACGGATGGTGGATAGGAAAAGTGGGGGAGCGTAGCTTTTGATCGGCTTTCCTTGCCTTCGTTACTTCACCAATGATAGATGACTGACGGTCTTGCCTTCGCACACCTTGATCGTTGGACTCATTCTCATGATCGTGAAGCCCATGTTTTTGAACCACGAACAGTCAAATCTTGGAAGATCGATAAAACCATTGTCCTCCGACCAGAAACGGCGACTAACTGAGTGAACCATGTCGACGTCACACATGCCGTCAGGATAAGCGCAGACGATCCACTGCCAGGAGCTATCAGGGCGTATTGGCCACGAGAAATCTTCAGGAACCAGCCGTCCGCGTTGCCCGCGATCGTCTCTGCCGCTGAGGCCATACACGAAAGCTCGGATGTGCCACATCGCTACAATTTTGTTTCGCCGTTCCCATTCCTTGGCGAGATGGCGAAAGGCTTGAAGTACCAATTCTCGCGGTAACCTTACCCGGAAACATGCCATGCCTTTTCGATACCACTCTTCGAAGTCCATGTTTGGGTAACCCGCCTCATCCACCGCTTTTAGATGAAAACTGGAAGCCGATAAGTCAGTCGTCATTGCAGAAAATCGAATTCCCATGTTATGTGTCATCGCGACTTTTGACGGTCATGCGTTTCTTGTGCAGAGCAGATCCGCCGATAATTGCCAAAATACCGGTTAACGCAAATGCGCCAATTAATATTTGTAGCCATGCATTCAATTCAGGATTGATACCTTGCACGAGGCCGATTATGCCTCCAACAATCAGGCCGACTGACGACATGCTGCCAATAACAAAAACCTTAGTCAGTGTGCTCATGCCGATTTCCCATCTACTGAACGGTCACATGAACGCGATTGTTGGCGCTCTTCAGAATTTCATCGGCTTGAGACTTGCTCGTTGCTCGGGCCAGTGCATCCGGATCTGCCTCATTTTTTACTTGGACGGCAACGCCATGCTTTCGGCCATACATTCGAAAGAAATCGAGCACATGAGCTTCGCGTTCGGTGAGCATTGCGAATATCTTGCCGTCCAATGCCTTCACTTCATCTGTCGTAGGCAGGTTGTGTTTCTGGAACGCAGGGTTCAGTTTCTGGCCTTGGTTTTCGTCATCCATCACTTTCTTTTCACCTGTCATGCTCAGCTCCCGGATTCCCATCACGTAAATTCAATGTAGCACTGGCCTTTGGCCATATTGTTCGCGACATTTACCAAACTGATATGCACGCCTTCGATTGATTCAGGCGGCACCAGCCATTGAGCTTGCGAGTCTTCGGAAACCAACTCCCAGAGATCCCGACCAACGTTTGCGTCAGCCTCGTAACCAAGAATGCGAACTGCTTCAGCTACGAGCTGGCCAACTTTGGCTTCCTCCGGATGGACAGGCCGTGCATCTCGGTTTTCGAACGCATAATCAATCAGCCTTGCCATCTCTACGGAGAGGATGTCACTGTCTGCGTATGCTGGTTCGCGCCCAGCAATGACGCCGGACACCACTTCCTGCAATTTTGAACTCATGGACCGGTTTGGTTTCCCATCACTTGAAGTTCACAATCTCAATCCATTGGATTCAATCAGACCGATTGCCCAATCTGGACAGCCGTCTTGACTACTCTCATCCGAGAATCCGCCTGTTATTCTCATCGCCGCTCTTGACGCTTTCGCTATCCAGTGAATGCCACCGGCATAAGGCGTATACACTTCGACTGACTCTTCATCAGAGTACGTAGCCTCGTTGAGTCTTCGATAGAATTCGTCCAGACTTTCTTTTGGCTCTGGTTTGGATTCCCATGCATCCCATTCCGGATCGGGAAAGGGATCGTCAATTACTTCTTTTTCTGAAGAGACTAGGACGTAGTTGATGGCGCTGCTTGTGCCATGGTAGGCGGTATAGAAAACATCACCATTATCGAAGCGAACAACCGCAACTTCGTTACTCATATCGAATTCCTATATAGCTACTATTTAGGCTCTTTAGTCCCATCAATCTTCAGTGCCGCTTTATCAAAGGTATACAGTGGGTACACTGACAGCGTTTTATTGATCCCGTATCTCTGGGATTTGTTCAGAATCAGTGCATCGGAAAAATCGGCTCGTTTGGTTTTCCCATTCACCTTTATGGGCTTGGCATTAACAAAATCATCTAGGGCGCACCAGACTGCATGGCCATCTTCCCACACGACATTCGGCTCTTCGGTTAGGCTGTGCACCACTTCCGCCAGCGCCTCTCTGGAGAGCGCATACCGCTTGCCTCGAAGCGTCCAGATAGTCTCAACTAAGACCACATCGGTGATTAGGATTTTCTCTGACCCCAGGAACAGGCTGCTTGCCTGTGCCGACTGCTTCGCCTCATCTTGCAGCAGATAGCGGAGTACCACATTTGTATCAACGGCAATCATCAGCTAACAGCACTCTCAAGAGATTCTTCATCGCTTACCTGGTCATTGACTGGAATCCCTTTAAGCAGACCACTGGCAGCTCCTTTGTGCTTAATAACTATGGAAATAACACCCTTTCGACTGACAAAGCTCTCATACTCATCGCCAGGCTGAATGCCTGCAATGGAGCACTGTTCAGCAGGAAGAGTCACCTGTCTTTTTTGGCTGACAACTGGCATACGAGACCTCTTTACTATGGAGTACAAGTAAAGCTTATCACCGATTTACAAAGGACGCAAAGTAAAGAGTGTGGGGCTAGCGGCCCGGCAAACTGCAAGCAGGGCGGTTTCCAATGTTCGTTTAGACGGCTCGCGCCGGGAATGTGTGGCCACAGGAGCTGCATTCCGCCGTGAACGAGGCACCCGATTTACATTCATCCTCTTCGGCGGTTAACTCATCACCACACTTGGGACATTCAATCTTCCAGACGGTTACCGGGTAGGCTGCAACCTCTGGAGGTGGCAGTCACGCCGTACTTGCGCCCACTTCGCACCAGGTCGTTGAGATCTTCATCTTTCATGGTGTCCGACTCCGATTGTTGGCCGCCTCGGGCCATATTCAGAACTCTGGTTAACCCAGGGGAGCCCTCGGTCATCAACTCATCCGAAAAATGCGGAACCTTCTTGTCGTCACTCATAGGTCGTTTTGCCATCTAAGCATTGGGCCCTCAAGAGCGCTGCTGACTTCTCTGAACCGCATCAATCGTTGAGGCACAAAGCAATGTCATCGCCAGAAAAAAGCCGAGCGCCCCATGGAACATTTCTGGTTGTGCGTGATTTCCTTGCAGCTCCCCATAGCCAATGAACCCTACAACAGTAAAGAGCATGGCGAATAGGTTAAATCTTAACGCCAGTAACCATAAATTACGTTGCTTGCGCATAGAAACTCCGAATTCCCATAAATTAATTGGTGGCCCTGGTGCGCAATGCTTGCCATGCATGTCGTACCGACACCTTGATCACAGCAAAGGCGACGATCCCCAAGGGAAGCAGGAAATACTCAAATGTTCCGGTTATCGATATGATGTATGATCCACCTATCACACTGCCTAGTAGCGCAGGTGCAGCATCCATCAGCCTGTTTGCGATCACCTGAGACTTTGGGCCAGATGAAAAGAACATCCCCCACATCATTGCTAGTTGCCCAACCATAAACAGCGAAAAAAGCACGAATTCAATAATGGTGAGCTGAGCAATGGGTACAGCCCGTGTGTCTATCGTTTCCAGTGCGTAGATGCTGATCGCCGCGCCCACGCATACAGCTCCCATGCGCCATAGCGTCATTTGTGAGGTCGTTGTCATGATGTTCACCCGTTTTCCCATACGTTTCAGGTTTTCGTTCGCTTTTCTTTTAGGGCCAGCAGGGCATCACTCCAGACCACATCGAAGGAAACGCTGGGGTCGTAACCAGCGTCCAACTTGGCCGATCTGAGCCAGTCCGCCCTTGCCCTCGAACTTTTCCGTTCTGACTCAAGTAGCCGTTCGGCTCTTCCAGCTCTAGCGTCTGCCAACTCAAGGTCTTCCTTGATCTGAGCCAAAACATCTTCACCCATGGCTCTGAGAATCCATTGTTGTTGAATATCGTCAAACATCTTCCCATCTATAATCGCAGCACCATCCTCTCGGATAACTCTTCTCAACTCACTAATCACGTTGCTCATGCGAATTCCAATCAGTTTGAATGGTTGCCTGGCTCACGTTTCGTAAGCAAGCCCACTGAAGCGCCAAAGGCTGCCAGGGTGACCATAGATATACATGCCCACCATGGGATCGAGTGGTTTGAGACGAACTGGACCCATAGGACTACGAGCAGCCCTGGAATCATCAAACCCCAACCAAGTCTCTTAGCCATAATCGTTGCCTCGAATTCCTATCACGTTTTGTCCGAGCCGGTATCTTGCATAACCGGCTTGGAAACCCAAACGCCGATACCGATTGAAATGAGACACCCCGCAACAAACATCAGTCGCACCCAGACGCTGAAATCTGTTTGTAGACCCAGAA